>NZ_JBMDKC010000028.1:0-61382 GCF_057809515.1 Bacillus sp. FG16 | reverse complement strand
GCTATTCAAAGACACTGGGGAATGTCTTATAAATTAGGGAGGAACAGCTTCGATACATATACTATAAAAGGTGGATGTGACCTCTATGTGAACATAGAGTGAAAGATATGGGGATTTGAAAAATAGTACATATGAAATTGTTATTGCTAGCAATATTGAGCTAGGATATATAGTTTTCAAGCATAAAACAAAAAGAAGTCTGAATATAAATAAAAGTTGTAATCTATGAAAAAAAGGATTATGCTCAACTATATTATAAGAATATAAGGTTTGTCCCAATTGTTTAAGGGCTTTAAAAAGCTTTTTATTTATGAGGGGAAAGCTTCACTTTAATAAGGGAGTTAGTGATATGGAAGTAACAAAAAAACAAGGGCTGTATAATCGTCTTATACGATTAAACCCACCACAAATATTAGCGTTAGGTTTTTTCTGCTTAATTGTGGTTGGCGGTTTGTTATTAAAGTTACCATTCGCAACGAAAGCACATATTAGTTGGGTAGATGCTTTCTTTACAGCAACGTCAGCAGCGACCGTAACTGGTTTGGGAGTAGTGGATACAGCAAGTACATTTACGATGTTTGGCGAAATTGTTATTATGTTTTTAATTCAAACAGGTGGTCTAGGTCTTATGACAATTGCCATTTTAATTGTTTGGGTATTAGGCAAAAAAATCGGATTACGCCATCGTTTATTAATTGGAGAAGCATTTAATCAAACAAATATAGGTGGTCTTGTAAAATTAGTAAAGCGTGTCTTTATATTTTCGATTTGTATTGAGCTTATTGGGGTCATCTTTTTATCGTTTCGTTTTATTCCAGAGTTTGGTTTTGGAAAAGGTTTATACTATAGTATTTTTCATGTAATTGCATCTTATAATAATGCAGGATTTGCTTTATGGCCAGATAATTTAACAAGATATGTAGGGGATCCCATTATTAATATTGGGATTTGCTCTTTAATTGTAATAGGTGGACTCGGTTTTACCGTATTAATTGATATATGGTATAGTCGCAGTTTTCGAAAATTATCACTTCACTCAAAAATAATGATTATTGGAACAGTAGTGCTAAATGTTATAGCAATGATTGTGATTTTTGTATTGGAATATAATAATGTGAAGACGTTAGGGAATTTATCTTTAAATGAAAAACTGTGGGCTTCCTTCTTTCAAGGTATTACCCCGCGGACAGCTGGATTTAATACGGTTGACTATGGAGGTATGGAAGAATCATCTATATTATTTACGATGATTTTAATGTTTATTGGTGCAGGAAGTGTATCAACAGGTGGAGGGATTAAATTAACAACGTTTGTTATCTTAATTACATCTGTCCTTTCTTTCTTTAGAAAAAAGGAGGAAATTGTTTTATTTCAGCGTACAATTAAAATGTCGACAGTAACGAGGGCCTTAGCGATTGCTGTTGCCAGTCAAATACTTATTTTTGCAGCGGTATTTATATTAATGCTTACAGAAAACTTCAGCTTTATTCAATTATTATTTGAGACAATATCAGCGTTTGGCACAGTCGGATTAACGATGGGAATTACTGCAAAGCTATCGGCATTCGGAAAATGTATTATTATGTTTGTTATGTTCTGCGGATTAATTGGACCATTAACACTTGTGTTCTCTTTAGCGCGACCAGCAAAACAAAAAATAAAATATCCATCGGAAGATGTGTTTACAGGATAAGGTATCCCGCGTTAAGCGAGATACCTTTTTCTTTTTTAGAACAGGGAGAACAATAAGCCAATAAGTGCTACTCGGAATAAAATTGCGATAAGTGCAGCAATCCCACCGACAATTGCAGCAATACCGCCAGTTACAGTAGCTCCGCGATTATAAGCGTAAATACCGAGTAAAACAGAAACAAGACCAAATAGTGTTGGGAATGTAAATAGTGATAAAATAGATAGCGCAAGAGCGATAAAACCAGCAGTTGATCCAGCGGCGGATGATTTTACAACGTCTTTATCGTCTTTATCATCGTAATCATAATCAATCCGTTGTGGTGCAACCTCAGCAGCATATTCTTCTTTATAGTCACTATAATCACTATCTATTCTATCTCTTCTTTTATAATCATCAAATTTCTCAGTCAAAGTCATGACTCCTTTCATAACAAGGTTCAATAGTAGTATGTATCTCTTTTTCTTTTTTATCCCGCATTAACGGGCAGTAATATCTTTTAAAAGGAAGAAAATGTTTTCTTGAAATAGGAAAAGTTAGTATGACTTCCTCTATTTTGGAAAGTATAAAAAGGAATAATGAGGAAAGGGTGCAATACATAATGGAACATCCAATTGAAAATTTAATGAAAACGGCAATGACAAATTTAAAAGAGATGGTAGATGTAAATACGATTGTTGGGAGTCCGGTTTCAACAGCTGACGGAAATGTAGTATTAACAGTATCTCAAGTGGCTTTTGGTTTTGGAGCTGGTGGAAGTGATTTTAAAGGGGATTTTATTACTGAAAAACATAACGGTGGGCAAAATCAGCATAAAGAGAACAAGCAAGGGCATCCATTTGGAGGAGGAAGCGGGGCTGGGGTTTCCATTAGTCCAGTGGCTTTTTTAGTAGTTGGTTCTAACGGGGTGCAGGTATTACATCTCAACAGCAGTACACATTTAATTGAAAAGGCTTTAAATACTGTACCAAGCACTGTAGATAAATTTGTGAATGGTCGTCAAAAGTGAACTTGCATTTTTTAGGAATTATGATATATTAGAAAAAGTGCGCTTTAGGATGATCGGAATAATTGAAATGTAAATATATATGATGTATGGAATAAGGGAGAGGAATTTATGATTAATATCAAAAACTTAGTAGTTGGCTTATTTATGTTAGTAAGCGGCTTTGTTGTATATGTAATAAAAGAAAAAGCTCCATTCTAAAACAGACAAACCGTTAATGTCTGTTTTTAATTTACGGAAAAATGTTGACAAGTTATTGTATTGGTGTTAGAATTTTAATTCGTGTCTCGGTTACAGCTAGTGTAAAGTAAATATCTCTTATGAATGCAATACAAAAAGTTTGCGAAAGATCGGGTAATTTTATCAACAACTTTTGTGAACAAACCCTATAAATTGTATTTGTAAGCTATATATGTATACTAGTGAATCAAGGAGCGGTCAGTGGAACCGTAATGATGAGAGAGAGGTAGGGCTTTCATCCAGTATATGTTACTTTCCCGTTAGGTGAATATAAAAAAGAGGGCTCCTTTAAAAGGAGTCCTCTTTCATTTTTTAAGTGCGACTTTCAATTTGTTGACAAATTTCATCCGTTGTTAAACCGTGAGCTGTAATGACTGATCCTTTAATTGAGGCATCTGCAATGCCCATCACATTAGAATCTTGCCCAGTTACAACGCAACAATCACACCCTTGTGCATCCTGTTCTGAGTTAAGTGTAACAACTTCATGACCTTGTTGCTGAAGAGCTTGTTGAACGTCTGTTAATGAGTTTTCAACGCCAATTCTAGCCATAATTCTCACCTCCTACCATCTAATTGCTAGTATGCTCAAGTTCACTGCATTTATGAAAAGACGGTAGGAAGTAAATCTTTGTTTAGTCGTTATATACGCCAGTAAGCATTTGACTAACGAATTGATCGTTTAATGTATCTTGGGCAGAAGAAGTATTTGAATGGATGTCGATTGAAGCAATAAAATGATTATGTTCTTGCGTATTTGGTTCTACCTCTACGTAATTATCGAATTTACAAAAACCTTTCGTATCCATTAGATCAAATAATTGCAGCATTTCTACTACCTCTTGTCTCGTTCCTTTAATTTGTACACACGCCATATTTATTTCCTCCTTCATTTTGACAAATTGTTTTTTAAAAATAGGATTATGATTACGAAATGAAAAATATGAATGTTATTTTTAGACAGCGCTATTTTTGTTATTTTCCCCCTTTTTCAGCAAAAGTCGTTATATATTCCCGGATTTATAAAATCGGACGTCCGTTTATTGAATACAATAGATTCGTATCAATTGATGAAAATCCTTCTTTTAAACAAATATTTTTTTAGGGGAAATTGGTGAAAAAAATTTTTTGATTTTTTGTAAACGTTAACAATGTTGTTAAATCAATATAAGTAAAGAAGTACGTACGATTAAAAATTATAAATTTTCTAAAAATTCACTTGATTTATTTAGAAAGGAGAGTAAACTAGGAAACAATAAAAAATTCATAGAACATAGGAGGCGCTTCTAGTGAATGAGCAATGGATTTTCTTAAATGGAGAATTTGTTCCAAAAGATGAAGCAAAAGTTTCAGTATATGATCATGGCTATTTATATGGCGATGGAGTATTTGAAGGAATTAGAGTTTATAGCGGTAATGTTTTCCGTTTGAGAGAGCATCTTGTCCGGTTGTATGAATCAGCAAAATCAATCCTTTTAGAAATTCCATATTCATTAGATGAAGTAACAAATATTGTTGTTGAGACGATTCGACAAAATAAATTATCTAATGGATACATTCGCCTTGTTGTATCAAGAGGAGCAGGAAATCTTGGATTGGATCCCGATTCATGTAAGAAGCCGAATGTAGTAGTAATTGCAGAACAATTATCTTTATTCCCGCAAGAATATTATGAGAAAGGAATTCCAGTTGTAACAGTTGCAACGCGCCGAAATCGTCCCGATGTTTTATCCCCTCAAGTAAAATCTTTAAATTACTTAAACAATATTTTAGTTCGTATTGAAGCGAAATTAGCTGGAGTACAAGAAGCACTTATGTTAAATGATCAAGGATATGTAGCTGAAGGATCAGGAGATAACGTGTTTATTGTTAAAGGAAATAAATTAATTACACCACCAAGTTCTGCTGGAGCGTTAGAAGGTATTACACGAAACGCCATTTTAGAAATCGGCGAAAAACTTGGGTATGACGTAAGAGAAGAGCTATTTACAAGACATGATGTATATGTAGCTGATGAAGTGTTTTTAACAGGAACAGCTGCTGAAGTTATTGCTGTTACGACAGTAGATGGTAGAACGATTGGTTTAGGGCAAACAGGTCCACATACGAACCGTTTATTAGAAGAGTTTCGTAAGTTAGTTGTAGAAGATGGAGAGAAAATTTACGCAGAAAATAAAGTTGTATAACAATTCTTTTTAACATAAAAAAAGCGTTGATAGGGAGGAGTAGTTGATTGTGAAGCCTCACAGAGAGTCGGTGGTTGCTGAAAACCGATGGTTCACGTCGACGAACATCGCCCTTGAGTGCTAAGCTAAAGCATTTGTCTAGGCTTAGACGGTAGCTCCGTTATTAGCTAGATCCATTTATGGATCACTGAGGCAAGAGTATTCTTGCAAAGAAGGGTGGTACCGCGAAATCTTTCGTCCCTTCAGCACATAGCTGGAGTGTGGACGTAGGATTTTTTTATTGTATAAAAGTTTGAAAAAGGGGGCTTATAAGAACAATGTCTTCAAAAACGGAAGAGAAACTGGCAACTGGTGCACAGCTATTGTTAGAAGCGCTAGAAAAGGAAGGCGTAGAAGTAATTTTCGGATATCCGGGTGGTGCCGTTTTACCTCTCTATGATGCACTGTATGATTGTGAAATTCCGCATATTTTAACAAGGCATGAGCAAGGGGCAATTCACGCTGCTGAAGGGTATGCCAGAATTACAGGGAATCCAGGGGTTGTAATTGCAACGAGTGGACCAGGTGCTACAAATGTAATTACGGGTCTAGCGGACGCGATGATCGATTCATTGCCACTTGTAGTATTTACAGGCCAAGTAGCAACAACGTTAATTGGGAGCGATGCTTTTCAAGAGGCGGATATTATGGGACTTACGATGCCAGTGACAAAACATAACTATCAAGTGCGAAAGGCCTCAGATTTACCTCGAATTATTAAAGAAGCATTTCATATTGCTAAAACAGGAAGACCAGGACCAGTCGTTATTGACCTTCCGAAAGATATGGTAGTCGAGAAAGGTGAGCGATGTAGCAATGTACAAATGGATTTACCAGGATATAACCCTAATTATGAACCGAATCTACTTCAAATAAACAAATTACTACAAGCAATTGAAACCGCAAAAAAACCGTTAATTTTAGCTGGAGCAGGTATACTGCATGCGAAAGCTTCGAAAGAATTGACAAGTTTTGCCCGTAAATATGAAATCCCTGTTGTGCATACGTTACTTGGACTTGGTGGTTTTCCGCCAGATGATGGGCTATTTCTAAGGATGGGGGGAATGCACGGTTCTTACACAGCCAATATGGCGTTATATGAATGCGACTTACTCATTAATATAGGTGCAAGATTTGACGATCGTCTTACTGGGAATTTAGCTTATTTTGCTAAAGGGGCGACTGTCGCACATATCGATATTGATCCAGCAGAAATCGGGAAAAATGTGCCGACTGAAATTCCTATTGTTGCAAGTGCTAAGCAGGCGTTAGAAGTATTGCTTCAATCAGAAGGAAAGAAAGAAAATCATCATGAATGGCTCTCTTTATTAAAGAGTAGAAAAGAAAAGTATCCATTCTCTTATAAACGAAATTCTGAAAGTATTAAACCTCAATACGCGATTGATATGCTATATGAAATCACGAAAGGAGAAGCGATTGTAACAACAGACGTTGGGCAACATCAAATGTGGGCAGCACAATACTATCCGCTGAAAAATCCAGATAAATGGGTAACTTCTGGAGGATTAGGGACGATGGGATTTGGATTTCCGGCAGCAATTGGTGCACAAATTGCAAAACCAGATGAACTAGTCATTGCAATTGTCGGTGACGCTGGGTTTCAAATGACTCTGCAAGAATTAAGTGTATTAAAAGAACATTCTTTACCTGTTAAAGTATTTATTTTAAATAATGAAGCTTTAGGGATGGTAAGGCAATGGCAAGACGAATTTTATAATCAAAGATATTCACATTCTTTATTGTCGTGTCAACCAGATTTCGTCGCTCTTGCGAATGCGTATGGTATAAAAGGTGTTCGTATTGATGACCCACTTCTTGCAAAGAAGCAATTGAAGCATGCGATCGAATTAAAAGAACCAGTCTTAATTGATTGCCGTGTACTTCAATCTGAGAAAGTTATGCCGATGGTTGCGCCCGGGAAAGGTGTTCACCAAATGGAAGGAGTGGAAAAAAGGTGAAGAGAATTGTTACAGCGACAGTTCGTAATCAGAGCGGTGTGTTAAATAGAATTACAGGTGTTATGACCCGAAGGCATTTTAATATTGAAAGTATTTCAGTGGGGCATACGGAATCATCGGATATTTCACGGATGACGATAGTTGTGCATGTGGAAAGTGAACAGCAAGTTGAGCAGTTAATTAAACAACTGCATAAGCAAATCGATGTTCTGAAAGTATCAGATATTACAGAAGAAGCAATGATTGCTAGAGAGCTTGCTCTTATTAAAGTAGCAACTTCTGTAGCAAGGGCGGAATTATATAGTTTAATTGAACCGTTTCGAGCCGCTGTAATAGATGTTGGGAAGGATTCCATAGTTGTGCAAGTAACAGGTACACAAGATAAAGTGGAAGCGTTAATTGAATTACTTAGACCATACGGTTTGAAAGAAATTGCGAGAACAGGTGTAACAGCATTTACACGTAGTATGAAAAAACAAGATAAGCAAGTTATGTTAATTCAATAATCATTTAAATATAGGGGGAAATGAAAATGGCAAAAGTTTATTATGAGAAAGATGTAACGGTAAATGTATTAAAGGAAAAGAAAGTAGCAATCATCGGATATGGTTCGCAAGGTCATGCGCATGCGCAAAATTTACGTGATAACGGATTTGATGTAGTAGTAGGTTTAAGAAAAGGTAAGTCTTGGGATAAGGCGAAAGAAGATGGATTTTCTGTATATACAGTAGCAGAAGCGGCGGAAAAAGCTGATGTAGTAATGATTCTATTACCTGATGAATTACAACCAGAAGTATATGAAGCTGAAATTGCACCAAACTTACAGGCCGGAAACTCTCTCGTGTTCGCACATGGATTTAATGTTCATTTTGATCAAGTAAAACCACCAGCTAATGTAGATGTATTTCTAGTAGCTCCAAAAGGACCGGGGCATCTCGTACGCCGTACGTTCGCCGAGGGCGGGGCTGTTCCTGCATTATTTGCAGTATATCAAGATGCAACAGGAGTTGCGACTGAAAAAGCACTTTCTTATGCTGACGGAATTGGAGCAACGAGAGCTGGTGTATTAGAAACGACGTTTAAAGAAGAAACAGAAACAGATTTATTTGGAGAGCAAGCTGTACTCTGCGGCGGAGTGACTGCACTTGTAAAAGCAGGGTTTGAAACGTTAGTTGATGCGGGATACCAGCCTGAACTTGCATATTTTGAATGTTTACATGAACTGAAGCTTATCGTTGACCTTATGTATGAAGGTGGACTTGAAAATATGAGATATTCAGTTTCAGATACAGCGCAGTGGGGAGACTTCGTATCAGGACCACGCGTTGTTACTGAAGATACGAAGAAAGCGATGGGGGCAGTACTAGCAGAAATTCAAGATGGTACATTTGCAAAAGGCTGGATTGCAGAGCATAAAGCAGGAAGACCAAATTTCCACGCGACAAATGAGAAAGAGAATGAACATGAAATCGAAGTAGTTGGACGTAAATTACGTGAAATGATGCCTTTCGTACAGCCGCGAGTAAAGGTAGGGATTAAATAATATGAAGCAGATTTTGTTCATGGATACAACGCTTCGTGATGGCGAACAATCACCAGGAGTAAATTTAAATGAACAAGAGAAATTACAAATTGCTAGGCAATTAGAGAGGCTTGGTATTCATGTAATGGAAGCTGGATTCGCGGCAGCTTCCGAAGGTGATTTCCAATCAGTAAAACGCATCGCGAATACAATTCAAAATGCTACGGTTATGAGTTTAGCTAGAGCGAAAGAAAGTGACATTCGAAGAGCATATGAAGCTTTGAAAGGTGCTGTATCTCCTCGTCTACACGTATTTCTAGCTACAAGTGATATTCATATGAAATATAAACTTTGTATGTCAAAAGAAGACGTGTTAAATAGTATTCATCGTTCGGTTACGCTTGGAAAATCATTATTTCCGACAGTACAATTTTCTGCAGAAGATGCGACAAGAACATCGAGAGCATTTTTAGCTGAAGCAGTAGAAACTGCGATTCGCGCAGGAGCGAATGTAATTAATATTCCGGATACAGTTGGATATACGAATCCGGAAGAATATTATTCTCTTTTTAAATACTTACAAGAATCCGTTCCATCATATGAAAAAGCGATTTTTTCTTGTCATTGTCACGATGATCTTGGTATGGCAGTAGCAAATTCGTTAGCTGCGGTTGAAGGCGGAGCATTGCAAGTAGAAGGAACGATTAATGGCATTGGAGAAAGAGCAGGGAATGCAGCGTTAGAAGAAGTTGCGGTTGCTCTTCATATTAGAAAAGATTTTTATAAAGCAGAACCTTCGATGACGTTAAAAGAGATTAAGGCAACGAGTACATTAGTAAGCAGGTTAACGGGTATGGTTGTACCGAAAAATAAAGCAATCGTTGGAGCGAATGCTTTTGCTCATGAATCAGGCATCCACCAAGATGGGGTTCTAAAAGAAGTAACAACTTATGAAATTATCGAACCGGCGCTTATAGGGGAATCTCAAAATCTCTTTGTACTTGGGAAACATTCTGGCCGTCATGCGTTTACGGAAAAGATGAAAGAGCTTGGTTATGAATTTACAAATGAAGAGCGAGATGCGGTATTCGAAGCGTTTAAAAAATTGGCTGATCGTAAAAAGGAAATTACTGAGGAAGATTTACGCGCACTTATGCTTGGTGAAGCAGCATTTGCAGCCCAGCAATATAACATTACGCAATTACAAGTGCATTTCGTATCAAATAGTACACAATGCGCAACAGTTGTGCTGAAGGATGAGGAAGGAAATGTGTATGAAGATGCAGCCACTGGTTCTGGTAGTATTGAAGCGATATACAATGCGATTCAAAGAATTTTAGGACTAGAATGTGAATTGGCAGATTATCGCATACAATCTATTACACAAGGTCAAGATGCACTTGCTCACGTTCACGTTGAATTAAAAGAAGGTAGTCACCAAATATCAGGTTTCGGAGTTGCGCAAGACGTATTGGAAGCGTCGGCGAGAGCTTATGTCCATGCAGCAGGGAAATTAAAATCTCTTATAGCGCTTGTGAAATAAATATTTGATAGGTGAGAGAAGTTTTCCTCACCTATCAAATTAAAGTTCTGAAAATTCAGTTAAAGGAGTGTTGAAAATGGAAAAACGTATCGTTTGTTTAACTGGTGATGGTGTCGGTCCAGAAGTTATGGAAAGTGCGAAGGAAGTATTGCATATGGTAGAAAGGCTATATGGACATCATTTTCATTTGCAAGATGAGTACTTTGGTGGTGTTGCTATCGATTTAACTGGGAAACCATTACCACAGCGAACACTTGCCGCCTGTTTAGCGAGTGATGCGGTTTTACTTGGAGCAGTAGGTGGACCAAGGTGGGATAGTGCGAAAGAAAGGCCTGAGAAAGGATTATTAGCATTAAGAAAAGGACTCGGTGTATTTGCGAATGTTCGCCCTGTAACGGTAGAAAGTGCAACTGCACATTTATCACCATTAAAAAATGCTGATGAAATTGATTTTGTTGTCGTTCGTGAATTAACAGGCGGAATTTATTTTTCTTATCCGAAAGAGCGAACGGAAGAAGTGGCGACAGATACACTTACGTATCATCGCCATGAAATTGAACGTATCGTTTCGTATGCTTTTCAATTAGCGAATAAGCGGAAGAAAAAAGTAACATCTATTGATAAAGCGAATGTTTTAGAGTCTAGTAAACTATGGAGAACTGTGACAGAAGAAGTAGCACTTCGCTATCCAAATGTGGAAGTAGAACACATTTTAGTAGATGCAGCGGCTATGGAATTAATTCGAAATCCAGGAAGATTTGACGTTATTGTAACGGAAAATTTATTTGGTGATATTTTAAGTGATGAGGCTTCAGTATTAGCTGGATCATTAGGAATGCTGCCATCAGCAAGTCACGCTGAAAAGGGGCCTTCATTATACGAGCCTATTCACGGATCAGCACCGGATATTGCGGGGAAAAATAAGGCAAATCCAATTGCGATGATGCGTTCTGTTGCAATGATGCTTGGGCAATCGTTCGGATTAACGAGAGAAGGATATGCAATTGAAGAAGCAGTTTCTGCAGTCCTTAAATCAGGAAAATGTACAGCAGATATCGGAGGGACTGAAACGACAACTTCATTTACAAAGGCAGTCATTCAAGAAATGGAAGAGCAAGCGTTAGTAGGGAGAGGAAAATAATGGGGAAAAGGTTACTAGATAAGCTTTGGGAAAGACATGTAGTTGCGACAAATGAAAATGGATTGGATTTATTATATATCGATCTACATCTTGTTCATGAAGTAACGTCACCGCAAGCCTTTGAAGGCTTGCGGCTTACAAATCGAACAGTCCGCAGACCAGATTTAACATTTGCAACGATGGATCATAATATTCCAACGAAAGATGTTTGGAATATTACCGATCGCATTGCGAAGCAGCAACTAGATACACTTCGGGAAAACTGTAAACAATTTCAGGTGCCATTAGCGGATATCGGAGATGAAGAGCAAGGGATCGTTCATGTTATAGGACCAGAACTTGGGCTCACACAGCCAGGAAAAACGATTGTTTGTGGTGATAGTCATACAGCGACACACGGTGCTTTTGGCGCACTAGCGTTTGGGATTGGTACGAGTGAAGTGGAACATGTATTGGCAACGCAAACGTTATGGCAACGAAAGCCGAAAGCGATGGGCATTGAGTTAAAAGGAAGGTTACCGCAAGGTGTTTATGCGAAAGATATTATTTTACATCTCCTTTCAAAGTACGGAGTAGCAGTTGGAACAGGTTACGTAATGGAATTTTACGGAGAGGCCATTCATGCTCTGGATATGGAAGAGAGGATGACGCTTTGTAATATGGCAATTGAAGGGGGAGCGAAGGCTGGCATTATTGCACCAGATGAAAAAACGGTTGCTTACGTAAAAGGACGTAAATATGCACCGAAAGACTATGAATCTATTAAGAAAAAATGGTCGGAACTTTATACAGATTTAGATGCAGTTTATGATTTACATATTATAGTAGATGTTACGGATTTAGCGCCGTACGTTACGTGGGGAACAAATCCTAGTATGGGTGTTCGGATTGATGAGAAATTGCCAGAAAAGCATGATGCAAATGACGAAAGGGCGTTTTCTTATATGGGGTTGAGTCCCGGCCAAAGTACGTATGACATTCCAGTTCAACATGTTTTCATTGGATCTTGTACAAATTCCAGGCTTTCTGATTTAGAAATTGCTGCATCTGTCGTGAAAGGTAAAAAAGTAAAAGAAGGTGTGCGAGCACTTGTTGTACCTGGATCTCAAAGGGTAAGAGAAGCAGCGATGCATAAAGGATTACATCGCATATTTGAAGAAGCTGGATTTGAATGGAGAGAGCCCGGATGTTCAATGTGTCTAGGTATGAATCCAGATCAAGTGCCTGAAGGAGAACATTGTGCCTCTACGTCAAATCGCAATTTTGAAGGAAGACAAGGAAAGGGAGCACGAACGCACTTAGTTAGTCCGGCAATGGCGGCAGCGGCTGCGTTATATGGTCATTTTGTTGATATTAGAAAGGAGAGTTATGATGGAGCCATTTCGTATTCATAAAGGTACTGCCGCAGTACTGATGAATGATAACATTGATACAGATCAAATTATTCCGAAGCAATATTTAAAGAGAATTGAAAGAACCGGGTTTGGAAAGTTTTTATTTGATGAGTGGCGATATGATAATAATCGCCAAGAAAACCCTAATTTCCCACTTAATGCACAAGAAAGAAAAGGAGCCAATATATTAATTACAGGTGATAATTTTGGATGTGGCTCGTCAAGAGAACATGCTCCGTGGTCACTTGCTGATTATGGTTTCCGCGTTATTATCGCTGGAGGATTTGCCGATATCTTTTATATGAATTGTATGAAGAATGGCATGTTACCGATTGTAATGGATAAAGATATACGTGAACAACTTGCTAAAACAGATGCGAGGGAACAAATCAAAGTAGATTTAGAAAATGAAGTAATTACAACGAATACGCACAGATTCCATTTTACAATTGAGAAAATGTGGAAAGAGAAGTTATTAAATGGTTTAGATGAAATTAGTATTACAATGCAATATGAAAAAGAAATAAAAGAGTATGAAAGAAAAGTAGCTTTACATTAAAAAAGTGACGGAATATTAAAAATGTATTTACATTCAAAATTAACTGTTATATACTATGTGAAAATCAGAGGAGAAAGGGAGTAAGTATTATGAATATCGTGCGATCTATTACAATGCTTACACAACTACATCATCATACATGAAACCCTTGAACCTAGCGTGAAAACGTGTAGGTACAAGGGTTATTCCCGTTGTACCTACACTCTACTGAAGAGCCTTGTAGGTATTTTGTCTACAAGGCTCTTTTTATTTTCGGCTTAGGTGAATGAAATAGGCATACATTAGAAGAGGAAAGGTGTGAAAATTCAGATGACAAAATGGAGACGGGCAAACCCGAATGGAACGAGAGATTATTTATTCGAAGAATGTACGTTAATTGAAGAAGTGGAGCAAAAATTAAGGCTTACTTTTTTAGAGAGAGGTTATGAGGAAATAAGAACACCTACAATTGAATTTTATGATGTTTTTGCATTTCAAAATAGACCGATAGATGAAGAGAAGATGTATAAATTTTTTGATGAAAAGGGAAGGATTATCGTTTTACGTCCAGATATGACAATTCCTTTAGCGAGAGTTATTGGAACACAGAGATGGGATACGCCACTTAAATTGACGTATAGCGGGAATGTATTTCGAGCGAATGAATCCCATTCTGGAAAATATAATGAAATCGTACAAAGTGGTATTGAAGTTATCGGGATTGATAATGTAAGAGCTGAAATTGAATGTGTAATAAGTGTCATTCAAGCACTTCAAAAGTTGAAGGTGCAATCTTTTACAATTGAGATTGGGCAAGTACAGTTATATAAATGTATTGTAAAAAAACTCTCCATCCATGATGAAGAAGAAAGAGTACTTAGAACGTATATAGAAAGTAAAAATTATGCTGCCCTCTCAAATTTTATCGGAGAAAAGAAATTAGATCGATGCGATGAGACAGTAAGATTACTTGAGAAATTGCCAAGGCTATTTGGAAATTTAGAAGTTATTGAGGAAGCAGAAAAGCTTGCTTCAAGTAATGAAATGAAAATGGCAATTGCAAGAGTAAAAGAAATGTATGAAACAATTGAAACGTTAGGATATGGTTCTTACATATCAATTGATTTAGGTATGATTCAACACTTAGATTACTATACGGGTGTTATTTTCAAAGGATATATATATGAAATTGGGGAAGAAATCGTTAGTGGCGGAAGATACGATGAGCTAATTGGGAATTTTGGAGAAATGCTGCCGGCTGTTGGACTCGCGGTGCAAGTAAATCAAATTGTGAAGGCGCTGCAAGAGCAGCAAGAACCATATGAACGAAATCAAATTGATATTGTGATTCATTATGAGTTAAATAGATTAGCAGAAGCAGAAAGGTTACGAAATTTACTTCGAAAGGACGGTAAGAATGCCTGGTTATCTTTATTTTCTAATTTAAATGATACCTTTCAATTTGCAAGAAAAAATAAAATAGGAACAGTCGTTGAGGCAAAGAATGAATACTTAGTGGAATATGTATGGAATGAAAAATGGGTAGTCCAGAAAGAAGGAGAGACTTCATGCGTAACATTCAAATTGCGTTAACGAAAGGAAGATTAGAAAAACATGTAATTCCACTTTTTGAGCAGATTGGAATTGATTGTTCCGAGCTCAAAAATAAAGGTCGGAAGCTTGTATTTCAAAGTAAAAATACAAATGTTTCATTTATTTTAGTAAAGGCGGTTGATGTTGCCACTTATGTAGAACATGGGGTAGCTGATATTGGGATCGTTGGAAAAGATATTTTAATGGAAAACGAGAAAGATATTTATGAAATGCTGGATTTAGGAGTGGGGATTTGTAAGTTTTGTGTTGCTTCTATTCCTACGTATAACCCGAAGAGTTATCGGAAGAAAAGGATTGCTACGAAATACCCACATATTACTTCTACTTATTTTCATGATAAGGGAGAGGATGTAGAAATTATTAAAATAGAAGGTTCTGTAGAAATCGCTCCTCTTCTTGGATTGGCAGATGCGATTGTAGATATTGTTGAAACAGGAAAAACATTACAAGAGAACGGACTTATTGTATTTGAGGAAATGCACTTTATATCGGCTCGGATGATTGTAAATAAGGCAGCCTTAAAAACTAAAAAAGACGAAATATTCAGTATTATAAATATGATGGAGCAAGAAATCTTATCAGGGAAATAGGAGGACTTAAAATGGAAATCATTTATGAAGACTTTAAGGAGGCATTATCTAAAATAAAAGTGCTAAGAGAAAACGCTAATATAATAGAAGAAACTGTTCAAAGAAGTGTAAGAGAAATCATTAGAAATGTAAGGGAAGGGAAAGATGAGGTTTTATCTTTCTATACAAAAAAGTTTGATGGTGTAGAGATGAAAGATTTTCGTGTAAGTGAAGAAGAAATACAGCAAGCGAGTATGTTTGTAGAGAATTCATTTTTAGAAGCTTTAAAAGAGGCGAAGAAAAACATTGTTTCGTATCACGAAAAGCAAAAGAAGCACTCAATATTCGATTGTGAAAGTAAAGGCATAATTAGAGGGCAGCTCATTCGGCCATTAGAAAATGTAGGTGTATATGTACCAGGCGGGACAGCCTCATATCCTTCTTCAGTATTAATGAATGTATTGCCAGCGAAACTCGCAGGTGTGAAAAAGATTGTAATGGTAACACCACCGAGGAAAGGAGGAATTGATCCTCATATATTAGCTGCTGCAAATCTTGCGGGAGTAGATGAAATTTATACGATAGGTGGCGCGCAAGCAATTGCTGCTTTAGCATACGGGACGGAATCGATTCCGAAAGTGGATAAAATAGTTGGACCGGGAAATTTGTACGTCGCTCTAGCGAAACGAGAAGTATACGGAATAGTAAACATCGATATGATTGCTGGCCCATCAGAAATTGTAGTTGTCGCGGATGAAACGGGTAATGCAAAGTATATCGCAGCGGATTTATTATCGCAAGCAGAGCATGACGAGAGAGCAACGGCGATTTGTATTACAACGAATATGGAACTAGCTAAAGAAGTAGAAAAAGAGGTAGAAAGACAGTTAGAAATGTTACCAAGAAGTGAAATTGCACGTGAATCGATAAAGAGAAATGGAGCTATCTTTATCATTCCTTCCTTAGATGAGGCACTAAAATTATCAAATGAAATTGCTCCAGAACATTTAGAGTTACATATAAAAGAACCGATGAATGCTCTAGATTATGTGAAACATGCAGGCTCTATTTTCCTTGGGGCATATGCACCTGAACCGCTCGGGGATTATTTGGCGGGACCGAATCATGTATTACCAACGAGCGGAACGGCAAGATTTTTTTCTCCGTTATCAGTCGATGATTTTGTGAAAAAATCAAGTTTTATTTCTTATACGGAGGAAGCATTAAAAAATGTACAGCATCATATTGTAGAGCTTGCAAATAAAGAAGGGTTACATGCACATGCGAGAGCAATCCAAATAAGGTTTGAGGAGGGAAAATAATGCGTCAGTCCAGTCAAGTACGTGAGACGACAGAAACAAAAATTAAATTAAGTTTGCAGCTTGATGAAAGTACGAATGTATCTATTCAAACGGGGGTTGGTTTTTTCGATCATATGCTGACTTTATTTGCTAGGCATGGAAGATTTGGATTGCAAGTTGAGGCAGAAGGTGATGTATTTGTCGATGCACATCACACCGTTGAAGATATTGGAATTGTACTCGGAAATTGCTTGAAAGAAGCATTGCAAAATAAAGAGAGAATTAATCGTTACGGTTCAGCGTATGTACCGATGGATGAATCTTTAGGATTTGTCGCAATTGATATAAGTGGACGCTCATATTGTGTATTTCAAGGGGAATTAACAAATCCGAAGCTCGGGGATTTTGATACAGAATTGACGGAAGAATTTTTTAGAGCAGTTGCACATGCTGCCAATATTACATTACATGCGCGCGTTCTATACGGAAGTAATACACATCACAAAATTGAAGCATTATTTAAAGCTTTTGGTAGAGCGCTTAGAGAAGCTGTCGAAAAAAATGCCAACATTACTGGTGTAAATTCAACGAAAGGGATGTTGTAATTGATTGCCATTATAGATTATGGAATGGGGAATATTCGTAGTGTAGAGCAAGCATTAACATATATTGGGGCAGAGCACATTGTAACGAGTGACAAAGAAGAGATATTGAGAAGCGATGGCGTGATTTTACCAGGAGTAGGTGCATTTCCGAAAGCGATGGAAGTATTAGAAGAAAGAGATTTAGTGTGTGTACTAAAAGAAGTTTGTGATATAGGAAAACCACTCCTCGGTATATGTTTGGGCATGCAGCTTTTATTTGACCGAAGTGAGGAACTAAAAGATTGTAGTGGGTTAGGTTTACTACCAGGGGAAATTCGTAAGTTAAAAGTTTCTTATAAAATTCCTCATATGGGATGGAATGAATTAAGGAAGGAAAGAGAATTTCCGCTTTGGAATGGATTAGTGGATGGTTCTTTCGTGTATTATGTTCACTCATATTACGCGGATTGTCCAGATGAAATTGTATGCGGAGTAAGTGATTATGGAATACAAGTACCAGGGTTTGTAGCGAAAGGAAATGTATTTGGTGCACAGTTTCATCCAGAAAAAAGTGGTGAAATTGGCATGCAAATATTAAAAAATTTTCAAGGGGTGGTAGAAACATGGAAGTCTTCCCAGCTATCGATTTAAAAGAAGGAAGATGCGTTAGACTTTATCAAGGAGAGTTTAGTAAAGAAACGGTGATGAATGAAGATCCGGTAGCGCAGGCAATCATATTTGAAAAGCTTGGAGCGGAAATACTACACATTGTTGATTTAGACGGTGCAATTGCTGGTGAGTCGTTAAATTTGCCTGTCATTGAAAAAATCTGTAAGGCGGTACGCATTCCTGTGCAAGTTGGAGGAGGAATTCGTTCACTTGTAGCGGTGGAGAAGTTATTGTCAGTAGGTGTAGAAAAAGTGATTTTAGGAACAGCAGCTCTTTATGATAAGTCATTTTTAGAGGAAGCAGTTCGTCTATATAAAGAGAAAATCATTGTTGGAATTGATGCGAAAAATGGTTTCGTAGCAACGAGAGGTTGGCTTGATCTGTCTGAAATTTCTTATATTAATTTAGCGAAACAAATGGAAAGTTTAGGTGTTCAAACGATTGTGTTTACAGACATTTCGAAAGACGGGACGCTTGCAGGGCCAAATTTTGAACAATTGGCGTTACTTCAAAAAAGTGTGGGTATTCGTCTCATTGCCTCTGGAGGAGTGGCATCTATTCAAGATGTGAAAAAGTTAAATGATATGAATATATATGGTGTCATAATTGGAAAGGCGCTTTACGAGAAAACGATTGATTTAGAAGAAGTGTTACAGGTAACGAAGTTATGTTAGCGAAACGAATTATTCCATGTTTAGATGTGAAAGAAGGGCGAGTCGTAAAGGGTGTAAATTTTATGGGATTACAAGATGTCGGTGATCCGGTTGAAATAGCTGAAGCATATAACGAGGCAGGGGCAGATGAAATCGTATTTTTAGATATTACGGCGACCCATGAAGGAAGAAAAACGATTATAGATGTTGTAGAAAAAACAGCAGCAAAAGTATTTATTCCTCTTACGGTTGGCGGGGGGATTTCAAGTGTGAAAGATATGTACAATTTACTAAGAGTTGGAGCAGACAAAGTTTCAATAAACTCAGCGGCAGTGCGAAACCCGAAGCTAATCGAAGAAGGGGTAGAACACTTTGGATCACAATGTATTGTCGTGGCAATTGACGCTAGAAAAGTAGCAGAAGATAAATGGAACGTATACGTCAACGGCGGAAGAGTTGATACAGGAATGGATGCCATAGAATGGGCGAAGCGTGTTGTTAAGCTCGGGGCGGGTGAAATTTTGTTAACGAGTATGGATGCAGATGGAACGAAAAGTGGATATGACCTTCGTTTAACAGAAGAAATTTCAAAAAGTGTTTCCATTCCAGTCATCGCATCAGGGGGCTGTGGTCATACGGATCACATTGTAGAAGTTTTTCAAAAGACAACAGTTGATGCAGCGTTAGCGGCATCCATATTTCATTATGGTGAGGCGACAGTGCAGAGTGTAAAGCGAAAATTAAGAGATGCAAATGTTGAGGTGCGGTTATGAAACCTAATTTTTCAAAAGGATTAATACCAGCAATTGTCATCGAAGAAGGTACGAAAGAAGTTTTAATGCTAGCTTATATGAATGAAGAAGCATATGAAAAAACGTTGGAGACGAAAAGAACATGGTTTTATTCTCGTTCGAGGCAGTCGTTATGGAATAAGGGAGAAACATCAGGGAATGTCCAATATGTGCAATCTCTATACTTAGATTGTGATCACGATTCAATTGTTGTGAATGTGAAACAAGTAGGACCTGCTTGTCATACGGGGGAGAAGACATGCTTTCACTATCAAATTATATAGGGGGATACATATGGAAAATGCCTTTAAGTTGCTGTATAAAACAATTGAAGAACGAAAGGAAAGCCCACTTCCTGAATCATATACAAATTATTTATTTTCAAAAGGAGAAGATAAAATTTTAAAGAAAATTGGTGAAGAGTGCGCTGAAGTAATTATCGCATGTAAAAATAATGATAAAGAAGAAGTAGTGAAAGAAATGGTTGATGTATTTTATCACTGTTTCGTTTTATTAGCTGAAAAAAATATTGCATTGGAAGATGTCATGCGAGAGGTGAAAGAACGAAATGGAAAGCTTTCGAGAGTTGGGGATAGAAGGGAAATAGATACATTATAAGGAGGAATGTATATGAAAGTAGATTATCATCTTCACTTAGAAGAAGGACCGTATTCAATAAGATGGCTTGCTAAAATAAATGAAGCATTGGAATATTATGAACCGCTTCAAGAAAGGCATTCTATTGATTGGCTTATGAAAACACAAGAGCGTTTGCAAAAGCGTGTGAAGGAGGGGCCATTTACAAGAGAATGGATGGATCTCTATTTAGAAGAAGCTGTGCGAAAAGGAATAAAAGAAGTGGGAATTGTTGATCATCTATATCGTTTTCATGAAGCGAAAGGATATTATGAAAAATATGTAGATATTAGTGATTCTAGGCTTGGTCGTATACAGAAGGAATGGTTAGATCAAGTAAGGGTAGTTTCACTGTATGATTTTACAAAGGCAATTGAAGAGGCGAAAGAACGATGGAGTAAAAGAGGTGTCACGCTTAAACTTGGAATTGAAGCGGATTATTTTACCGGTTGTGAAGGAGAGTTAAAAGAATTATTAGGGCTAGGAGACTTTGATTATGTAATTGGTTCCGTTCATTTTCTAAATGGCTGGGGATTTGATAATCCAGATACGAAAGAATATTTTGAAGAGCATGACCTACGAGCATTATATGATACGTTTTTTAAAACGGTTGAGAGTGCGATTCGTACCGAGTTATTTGATATTATCGCTCATCTTGATAATATAAAGGTATTTAATTATCGATTGGATGAGAATGAACAGCTTTCTTATTATGAGGAAATTGCCTCTGCGTTAGTAGAAACGAATACGGCAACAGAAATAAATGCAGGATTGTATTATCGTTATCCTGTTCGTGAAATGTGCCCAAGTCCACTATATTTACAAGTATTAGCTAAGTATGGTGTTCCAATTACGATTTCTTCGGATGCCCATTATCCAAATGATTTAGGAAACTATGTACAAGAAAATGTACAAACATTACGAGCTCACGGTGTTACTCAGGTTGCAACATTTACGAAGCGAGCAAGAGTAATGAGGTCGATTGGAGAAGAAGTAACAAATTCAAAATGAAACGCGATTTTTTGATGAAAACCGTCCTTTTTGTTCAAAATAAGAAAGAATGAAAAGGAGGGTAAGAA
This sequence comes from Bacillus sp. FG16, assembly GCF_057809515.1. Lineage (NCBI taxonomy): Bacteria > Bacillati > Bacillota > Bacilli > Caryophanales > Bacillaceae > Bacillus > Bacillus sp. FG16. The sequence continues at coordinate 40,209 of NZ_JBMDKC010000028.1, read as the reverse complement.
ATGGCGAAACAACAAAATAAACAAAATGTACAAGGTGCACAGCAACAAGCTTATACTTCTGAAACGAATGCTGCATCTCAATCGGTTATTGAGGAGCAAATTAGCGATACGGTTGCAGAAGGAACTATTGATGTGAAGCTCGGAAAAGAATCGCAGGAAAAAGCGTAAGAAGAGGGGAGAGTTGCATCTCCTCTTTTTTTATGGAAAAGTGTCGATTTTCAAAACTATAATCAAATTCCTTGGTTTTTATATGTGGATTTCTTACAATGAAATATAAGAGATATCTTATTTTCTATAGAAGAGGTGTTAGTAGTGGCAAAAATATTAGTAGCGGGAAAAATTCCGGAAATTGGATTAGAACTATTAAGAGATCATGATGTAGAAATGTACGATAAAGAGGAGTTAATTTCTATAGATGAATTAACAGAGCGTGTAAAAGATAAAGATGCATTGTTAAGTTTACTTTCGACAAAAGTGCCAAAAGAAGTTATTGATGCGGCACCTCATTTAAAGATTGTTGCAAACTATGGTGCTGGTTACGACAATATTGATTACACGTATGCGGGCGAAAAAGGAATTGCAGTAACGAATACACCGAAAGTATCAACGGAAGCGACTGCAGAATTAACATTTGCACTTCTTTTAGCAGCGGCGCGTAGAATTCCTGAAGGGGATACGTTATGTCGTACGACTGGATTTAACGGGTGGGCACCGTTATTTTTCTTAGGAAGAGAAGTCCACGGTAAGACAATTGGAATTATTGGTCTTGGAGAAATCGGGAAGGCTGTTGCAAAACGTGCGAAAGCATTTGGAATGGATGTTTTATATACAGGGCCAAATCGTAAACTTGAAGCTGAAAGTGAACTGGGAGCAACGTATGTGACGTTGGAAGAATTATTACAAACAGCAGACTTTATTACAATTAACTGTGCTTATAATCCAAAATTACATCATATGATTGATGAAAAGCAGTTTAAAATGATGAAGAACACAGCGTATATTGTAAATGCTTCACGTGGACCAATTATGAATGAAGCAGCACTTGCTCATGCATTAAAAACGAATGAAATTGAAGGGGCAGCTCTTGATGTGTTTGAATTTGAACCGAAAATTACAGAAGAGTTAAAAGGATTAAAGAATGTAGTACTTGCTCCACACGTAGGGAATGCAACATTTGAAACTCGTGATGCGATGGCTGAAATGGCTGTCAGAAATATTATAGCTGTATTAAATGGCGAAGAGCCAGTAACACCTGTAAATCAAAAGGTATTAGTTACAAAATAAAAAGAAACCTTCCGGACTCGGAAGGTTTCTTATTTTTCTTTATTCGTTTTTTTAGAAGGTCTTTGTCTAATGAATTGAGATAACATGTACAAAATATATAGTGGAATGGCAATGAATAAGAAAACAGAAAAATTGCCAAATCCTGTTTGATACATTGTAATAATGATTCCAACTAAAAATAGTGTAATAATGATGCTATATCGTGGAATTGGTACATCTTTTAAACTTGGGATACGAATGCGGCTCACCATTAAAAATGCGAACGTTACAAATACGGTAATAAGAACGATTTTTGGAATGGTATGTGAAAATAATGTTAAGAAAGCAACAAGCCCTCCCGCTGCTGTAATCGGTACTCCAGTGAAATATTTCATTGAAGTAGAAGATGGTGTTACATTAAATCGTGCTAAACGATATGCTCCGAAAAGAGGGAATAATCCCGCTATGTATAATCCGATGATTCCGTAGTTTGAGAAAGATGTGTAATACATTAGAACAGCAGGTGCTGCACCAAATGTTACGACATCTGCAAGCGAGTCGAGCTCTTTTCCCATTTGTGAATCAACACGTAATAAACGAGCAACACGACCATCAAGACTATCTAACATCATCCCGATAAGTACTAAAATAGCAGCTGATTTATAATATCCTAAAGATGCATAGCCGATTGATAAAAATCCGCTATATAAATTTCCGAGCGTAAATAAGTTTGGAATAGCTGCTCTATACAAAATCTGATCCCTTGCTTTCTGTAATGAATTCTTAATTAGTGTATGAAAGTTTACTTATTTTATCATACCATAAATTTATTCCTCATACGAAAGAAATTACCAATTTGTGAAAGATTTCATAGAAGGATGGTTTGAAAATTAAGTGGAAATAAAAAGAGGAAGCAACTTGTATAAAGTTGCTTCCTTTACTATTCAAATTTTGTTGTCATCGTTCCAGTTTTATATCGATTATTAGGGTCGAAGCGTAATAAATCTCCATAAATTAATTTGTCGGAGAATTTTAATTCCGTTTTTGCTTTTTCAATGTACGGCTGACATAGTGTTATATCAGTTTCTTCACCCGTACCTCTTTTGTAGCACATATTTTTTGTATAAATATATTCGTCAGAAACAAAGCTACCATCACGCATTACCATAAGTGGGTCTTTTTCTTTAATAAATAAGTCAGTTCCAAATTCAACTGATTTATTTGTTTTAATACCAAGTAAGTGAAGGAGCGTTGGCTTAATATCAATTTGACCGGAAACTTTAGAAACAACTTTTCCTTCTTGACCAGGCACATGAATAATGAGAGGGACTCGTTGTAATTGCATAGAATCGAATGGTGTAATAGTATCTTTCCCTAGGAACTGTGCCATAGCTGCGTTATGATTTTCAGAAATACCATAATGATCACCATAAATGACAATAACGGAATTATCATACAGTCCTTCTTCTTTTAATTGTTTAATAAATAATTTAAGAGCTTCATCTGTGTAACGAACAGTTGGGAAGTAGCGGTTTACGACACCACTTTCCGAGTTGAATTCATCAACATATTGATCTTCCGGATTTAGAAGAAATGGAAAATGATTTGTTAATGTAATAAATTTTGTATAGAACGGTTGCGGTAAAGATTTTAGCTTTGGAATAGATTGTTCAAAGAACTCTTTATCTTTTAATCCCCAACCGACAGACATTTGTTCCGTTCCTGCGTAATCATTTAAATTAAAGTAACGATCATATCCAAGCGCAGGATACATTACATCCCGATTCCAAAACGTTTTATCGTTTGAATGGAAGACGGCAGAAGAATATCCGTATTTCTTTAATTGTTCTGGTGTAGCTGTGTATTCATTTGTTGCATGCGTAAAGAATACAGAACCACGATCTAGCGGATAAAGTGAGTTTTCAACGATAAATTCAGCATCAGAAGTTTTACCTTGTCCAGTTTGGTGATAGAAGTTATCGAAATAGAAACTATCCTTAATAAATTCATTTAAAAATGGTGTAATTTCTTTTCCATTTATTTTTTTATTAATAACAAAGCTTTGTGTAGATTCCATTGAAATTAAAATTACATTTTTACCTTTTGCAGCTCCAAATAAGTTTTTATCAACTTGCTTGTCTTTTGAATCTGTATAGTTTTTAATTTCAGAAAATCCATCACCACTTGCAAATACACGCTCAGCTGAAGACTTGGATTGAAGTGTAATATCAAATAGATGATATGTGTATAAACCTAAATTTTTCACGACAGTTTGACGGTCAAATGAGCGTGAGAACATTTGTGGTTTATAAATAACTGATACAACAATTTGTAGTGCTAATAAAGCTGTTACACCGCTAAAGAAAGTTCGCTTCTCTGAGCGGGAAAGTGGTGTTTTGTCGCCAAATGATGGGAATTTACGCGAAATAAACATTAAAATAATTGCATCTGCAAATAAAAGTAATGTTTTGTACGTAAAGAGTTCTTTTATACTTGTCCCTAAATCAGCCATATTGTTTGTTTGGAATAAAACCGGGAAAGTAACGAAATCGTTATAGAACCCATAAAACATTGCGTTTCCAAATAAAATAAATGACAGTATAAAACTGATTCCAATTATAATTCGGTTTCGGTGCTTAGATGCAAGTAAAGCTAAGCCGAAAAATAAAAGTAACGCAGCTAGTGGATTAATAAAAAGCATGAATTCTTCAAAGAAATTATCAATTTTAATATCAAATGCTAGCTTGTACACAATATATGTTTTAATCCATAGTAAAACGACTGCAACGAGTGCAAATCGCAGTTTTGGAAACAGATGTTGTAGCATAATATACTCCTCTCCTAAAAAGCATGACAGTTCGTGAGTCAGTTTGCTTAACGACTCATTTTATATATACGAACAGTCCTTTGTTATTATGATTATTATACTATGAGTATCATTATACGAAAATAAAAGAGAGTTGTGGGCTTTTTTATAATAATCGAGTAGAAAAAGAGTGGTGGGAGACAATAAAACAGAATTTCTATGTATGATAATTATCGTACGCAGAAAGAAGCGCGTGATAATACGGAGGTTATAATGCGAAAATTATTATATTTTATAGCATGCAGTAGTGTTATACTTTTTACTTTACCGAGTGTGTCAATAGCTCAATATGATGCACCTCTTATGGAAGATGCACTTTATTCTGTTTTATTTCCAAAAATAAATAAAGCAATTGAAAAACAATATGGAAGTTTGAAACCGTATCAATGTCCTAAAATTATTAGTTTAAAAAAAGTGTATAGCGGTACATATTTATTTCAAGCAAGTATTGAAGTGACAAAGTATGAACGTGTTGCTGGGAAAATTGCTCCCCCATTTGAGAAGGTAACGATTACATTTAATAACGAAGAAGGCGAATGGGAAGTGAAAAAGATTTCAGTAAAGCGCTTACCAAATGATACAAAATTAAACTGTAAAAAAACAATATAAAAAATTGTTTGACAAATAAAATGGTCCTTTGGTATTGTTAATAGCAACAATTAGATGTTTGAAAATTAAATAGACTTACCTCATCTACTCTCAAAGGTAGAGGCCGCGATAGGAAAGAGTAAGCTATGGGAGATTTCATGGAATCTGTGATCATAGGCTGAAAGGGACTATTGCCGAAATATAAGAATAACCATCTTATTCATATATTGGGACTACATTGAATAAATGTAGTACTGTCATAAGATTTATTTTATGGAGAGCTATTTGGAGATGTTGATGCGGTTTCTTATTTTGAGGAGATAACAACTCGTTTATTTTTTCAATATATATTTTTCCTAATAAGAAACGCGTGTGAACATTGTTCCGCGCGTTTTTTGTCTATCTAAAAGCGTGCTGCAATGAATAGAAGATTGGGGTTATGAGTTTTAGAGGAAATAAGGGAGGAATTTAAATGTATTTACACGGCACAAGCCGAATTAATGGGCAAGGACACTTAGAAATTGGAGGGTGCGATACGACGCAGCTAGCAAAGCAATACGGAACACCACTTTATGTATACGATGAAGAGTCTATTCGAGGAAAATGCCGAGCATTTCATCGTGCTTTTAAAGAAAGTGGTTTCTCTTATCAAGTAGCATATGCAAGCAAGGCGTTCTTGTGCATGGAGATGTGCCGAGTAGCTCGTGAAGAGAATATGTCATTAGACGTTGTTTCTGGAGGAGAATTATATACTGCGCTCCAAGCAGGATTTCCAGCATCACGTATTCATTTTCATGGAAATAATAAAACAGAAGAAGAGATAGTGATGGCTCTTCAGGCGAATATCGGTTGTTTTGTCGTAGATAATTTCTTTGAATTAGAAGTTTTACACGATTTAGCGATGCAACATGGAAAGTTTGTGAACATATTAATTCGTGTAACGCCTGGAGTAGAGGCGCACACACATGAATATATTACAACAGGCCAAGATGATTCGAAATTTGGATTTGGCGTTTCAAACGGTCAAGCGATGCAGGCAATTGGATTTGCTTTACAAAAATCCAATTATAATGTGCTAGGGATTCATTCACATATCGGATCGCAAATATTTGAAACAGCTGGCTTTGTTCGAGCGATTGAAGTTCTTCGCCAATTTTTAGAAGAAGTGAGAGAGCAAACAAACTATGTAGTAAAAGTGTTAAATGTAGGCGGGGGATTTGGAATACGCTACACAGAGTCGGATACACCGTTAACTCTTGAGACATATGTGCGAGCTGTAACAAGTGCAGTGAGAGAACAATTTACTGTATGTGAATATCCATTGCCAGAAATATGGATTGAACCAGGCCGTAGCATTGTAGGTGATGCTGGGACAACAATTTATACAGTTGGATCTGTGAAAGATATTCCTGGTATTCGGAAATATGTATCAGTCGATGGTGGAATGACAGATAATTTAAGACCTGCTTTATATAGTGCGCGTTATGAAGCAATGTTAGCGAATCGAGGGAATGATGAGAATGAGGAACTCGTTTCGATTGCGGGGAAATGTTGTGAGAGCGGAGATATGTTGATTTGGGATATTCATTTACCGAAAGTCGCTGCTGCTGATTTACTAGCAGTTTCCTGTACAGGAGCCTACGGGTACTCGATGGCGAATAATTACAATCGGATTCGAAGACCAGCCGTTGTCTTTGCAAAAGGCGGAACATCGCAAGTAGTTGTGGAACGCGAAACATATGAAAATATTATTGGGAACGATCGCATACGTATTAAAGAGCTTGTTTAAATAGAAAAAGGAGTTGTTCGGATGGGCAATTCCTTTTTTGTAAAATAAAATAATTAAAATATATCGGAAAACTAGGATTGAAAAAAATCAGAATTGTGATAAAATACAAATACAAAGCTTATCAAGAGAAGCGGAGGGAACTGGCCCGAAGAAGCTCGGCAACCTGCTTATAGAAAGCAAGGTGCTAAATCCAGCAAAATGGAATCCATTTTGAAAGATAAGGTAAAATATATTACCGAACAGTCTTTTCGAAATGGGAAAGATTTTTTTTATGAATAAAAAGGGGGGCTGTTCGCGTGAGTGTACGGGAACATTTTGATGAAGTATCCGAGAAGATTGAAGCGATGCTTGCTGATATGAAATATGGCTCAATTACAATTGTTGTGCAAGATGGAAAAGTAATTCAGTTAGAGAAAAGTGAAAAAGTACGTTTAAAGTGAAAAGCGCTGACTAGAAAAACTAGAGGCGATTTTAACCTATTTTCATTAGGTTAAAATCGTCTTTTTGCTTTTACAGGGGGAAAAAACATGTTGACGTATGAAACGTGGGAAGAAAATGTTGTTTCGTTTTCGGAAGAAGATGAAACGAAAGGTGCGCTATCAGTATTAAATTGGGCTTATGAAGAGTATAAAGATGAAATCGTCTACGCATGTAGCTTTGGGGTGGAAGGTATGGTATTGCTGCACCTTATAAACCAAGTAAATCCATCTGCTAAAGTTGTATTTTTGGATACAAATGTTCATTTTCAAGAAACATATGAATTAATTCAAAGAGTGAGGGAACGATTTCCTTCATTGAATATTATAGAAAAGCAGCCAGAACTTACACTTGATGAACAGGCGAAGTTGCATGGTGAAAAACTGTGGGAGAGCAATCCGAATCTTTGTTGTAAGATTAGAAAAATTTTACCTTTAGAAAAATCATTAGTCGTGGAAAAAGCATGGATATCGGGCTTAAGAAGGGAACAATCAGAAACACGTAAGCATACAAAGTTTATAAATCAAGATCATCGTTTTCAATCTATTAAAGTTTGTCCACTCATTCATTGGACGTGGAAAGAAGTTTGGCGATATGTATACAAACATAGCTTGCCGTATAACCCGTTGCATGATGTTGGCTATCCAAGTATTGGGTGTGAGAAATGTACTTTACCTGTAGGGGATGGTGGCGATTCAAGAGATGGTAGATGGGCTGGGAAAGTGAAAACCGAATGTGGTCTTCATTATCAATAAGATGAATCTTGAAATAAAGCTAAGAGGGGATATAGAAAATGAGCACAGTAAACGAATTAGTAAACCGTATAGATGAGACATATGACGTATCACAAATTGAAAAAGAAATTAAATTAGACAACATTGCTTTAAGTGATTTAGAACTATTGGCGACAGGTGGATATAGCCCGCTTACTGGTTTTTTGGGGAAGGAAGATTATGATTCAGTCGTAGAAACGCTTCGTTTAGCAAATGGTAGTGTGTGGAGTATACCAATTACATTACCGGTAACAGAAGAAGTCGCAGAAAGCCTGAAGACCGGAGAGGAAGTAAAGCTTGTCAACAATGGAAATATATATGGTGCTATTCAAATAGAAGATATTTTCGTACCAGATAAAGAAAAAGAAGCGTTACTTGTATATAAAACAACGGATGAGGCTCATCCAGGAGTGAAAAAATTATATGAACGACCAAACGTTTACGTTGGAGGAACTATTATTCTAACAAAACGCTTTGAAAATAATCAATTTCCTTCTTATCATTTAGACCCAATTGAAACGAGAGAAGAATTTAAAAAACGTGGGTGGAAAACAGTAGTCGGATTTCAAACGAGAAACCCGGTACATCGTGCCCATGAGTATATTCAAAAATCTGCTCTTGAAATTGTAGATGGTCTCTTTTTAAATCCACTCGTTGGAGAAACGAAATCGGATGATATTCCTGCTGATGTAAGAATGGAAAGCTATGAAGTACTCCTTCAAAACTATTATCCGAAAAATCGTGTCTTTTTAAGTGTATTTCCTGCTGCAATGCGTTACGCAGGACCAAGAGAAGCGATATTTCATGCGTTAGTAAGAAAGAATTTTGGATGTACCCACTTTATTGTAGGACGTGATCATGCCGGAGTAGGAGATTATTACGGAACATACGAAGCGCAAGAAATCTTCACGAATTTTACGATAGAAGAGTTAGGCATTACACCACTATTCTTTGAACATAGTTTTTATTGCACGAAATGTGAAGCGATGGCTTCAACAAAAACATGTCCGCACGGAAAAGAAGATCATGTTATTTTATCGGGTACGAAAGTAAGAGAACTATTAAGAAACGGTGAGATTCCGCCAAGTACATTTAGTCGTAAAGAAGTAGTAGAAGTGCTAATTAAAGGTTTAAAAAAAGAAGTAGTAACAGAATAGGGAGAGAACGAGATGGATACGAATATTACTTGGCATACAGCTTCGGTTTCAAAAGATGAGAGAAGAGTGAAGAATGGACATCACAGTTTTGTAATTTGGTTTACTGGTTTATCAGCTTCGGGTAAATCTACAGTAGCGAATGCGGTCGCTCGTAAACTGTTTGAAAAGAATATTGGAAATTATGTGCTGGATGGGGATAACATTCGCCACGGTTTAAATAAAGACTTAGGATTTTCTGAAAGTGATCGCATGGAAAATATAAGACGTATTGGCGAAGTGGCAAAGTTATTTGTAGATCAAGGAACAGTTGTCCTTACAGCATTTATTTCACCATTTCGAGTAGACCGCAAACAAGTAAGAGATTTATTAGCGGCAGATGAATTTATTGAAATTTTTGTGAAGTGTCCGATTGAAGAGTGTGAGAAACGTGATCCGAAAGGACTTTATAAAAAGGCAAGAAAAGGTGATATTAAGGATTTCACAGGTATTGATTCGCCTTATGAAGAGCCAGAGCAAGCGGAATTAATTGTAGAAACGCACAAATATTCTATAGAAGAATGTGCAGAACAAATCGTGAAGTACTTACAAGAGCGTAGTTTTATCCCGCTATTTGCCGGGAAGTAAAATTCTTACCTCAAATTTCGATTGGGGCAAGGAAGTTAGGTGGGGGTCGGGCTGCCCGTAAATACCCGATTGGTTAAGGCTAATAATCAGCGTGGGATGAACAAAACTCTACTGATTAAAGTTTCACTTTATATAGGGGGATTTAAAAATGAGTTATGAAAAAGTATGGGCTAACAATGAAAAACTAAATCAGACGGAGAAAAATAAATTAGAAAAAGATGGCTTAGAAATTTTTAATGATATTCCTTACTATGCGGAAAATGGATTCGAATCTATTCCGAAAGAAGAGTGGGATGCTTTTAAATGGGCGGGATTGTATTTACAACGTCCAAAAGAAGCTGGTTATTTTATGATGCGGGTAAATATTCCGTCAGGGATTATTACAAATGCACAGGCAGAAGTACTTGCTTCTATCGCTGAGGATTATGGACGTGATGTAATAGATATTACTACGAGACAGGCGATTCAGTTTCACTGGTTAGAAATTCAGCAAATACCAGATATTTTTAAAAGATTAGCAAGAGTTGGGTTATCTTCAGCGGGGGCTTGTGGTGATATAACGCGGAATATTACAGGTAATCCGCTTGCTGGAATTGATGCAAATGAACTATTTGATACAACACATATTGTGAAAGAGGTATATGACTATTTCCAACATAATGAAGAGTTTTCTAACTTGCCACGTAAATTTAAAATGTCTATTAGTTCTAATATTTATAACTCAGCAAATGCAGAGATTAACTGTGTTGCATTTACACCTGCTACGAAAGAAATAGATGGTGAGAAAAAAGTTGGTTTTCATATAAAAGTAGGCGGAGGGTTGTCAGCCCGTCCATATTTAGCTGATGAATTAGATGTTTTCGTTTTACCAGAAGAAGTGAAGGCGGTGGCGATTGCGATTGCTACTATATTCCGTGATTTTGGATATCGTGAGAAACGTCATTTAGCACGTTTGAAATTTCTTGTTGCGGACTGGGGAGCAGAAAAATTTAAAGAGAAACTAATAGAGTATACAGGGCCTTTACAAAGTAAAGGAGAAAGTGCACTCAAAGGATGGAATGCAGGCTATTTTTATGGTGTTCAAGACCAAAAACAAGAGGGATTAAAATATGTAGGTTTTAATGTACCGGTAGGTCGTTTACATGCGGAAGAAATGTTTGAGATTGCAAGAATCGCAAAGCAATATGGAAATGGACAAATTCGTACATGTAATTCACAAAATTTCATTATTCCGAACGTTCCTCCGAAAAATGTAAAAGGATTACTTAGTGAACCGTTGTTTGAAGCGATATCTGCAAGCCCAAAATCATTTATTGGTCATGCGGTTTCATGTACCGGTATTGAATATTGTAATCTTGCACTAGTAGAAACGAAAGAAAGATTACGAAAAATTGCAGAATACTTAGATACACAAATTGCACTCGATGTTCCAGTTCGAATTCATATGGTAGGCTGCCCGAATTCATGTGGTCAACGTCAAATTGCTGACATTGGGTTACAAGGGGTGAAAATGAAAACGAAGGAAAAGGGAATTGTTGAAGCATTTGAGATATACGTTGGTGGAACGTTGTTAGATGGCGGTGCCTACAATCAAAAGTTAAAAGGAAAAATAGATGGCGAGGATTTACCTGATGTACTCGCATCATTTATAAGTTATTTCAAAGAGAATAAATTACCAGCCGAAACATTTTATGATTTTGTAGGTCGTGTTGGTGTAGACACATTACAAATAGCGTTAAATACCGTGTTAGAAGAAGTCATAGCGTCTTAGGGGGGCAATATGGATTTATATCGATTTGAAGCTGTATTAGTGAGTGATATTGTTCCGATTGTTGTTGTTGCTCAAAGTGAAGAACAGGCATTTAAGCTTGCGGAGATTGAGCTTGAAAAACATTTTTTACCGTTGCCAGAGGTAAAAGAGATTTCTTTGTTTGAAAAAAAGAAAATTCGAAAAGGTGCGGCATTTGTTATTCATGAGTAGAGAGCAGTAATACGAAAAAATAAAAGCTTCCATTCGTATATAAGAATGGAAGTTTCATTTTAATAGTAGAAATGAGGAGAGATGATGGGGAAGGTTTATATTGTTGGAGCTGGTCCTGGCGATCCAGATTTAATTACTGTTAAAGGATTGAAATGTATTGAGAAGGCAGATGTTATTTTATACGATCGTCTTGTGAATAAAGAGCTGCTTTCACACGCAAAGCCTGACGCGGATTTAATTTATTGCGGGAAACTCCCGAATTATCACACGATGAAGCAAGAAACAATTAATACATTTCTTATTAAGTATGCGAAAAAAGGAAAAGTTGTAACAAGGCTTAAGGGCGGCGATCCATTTGTATTTGGTAGAGGGGGAGAAGAAGCGGAAGCATTAGCAAAGCAAGGTGTACCATTTGAAATCGTCCCAGGTATTTCGTCTGGAATAGCTGCACCTGCTTATGCTGGTATTCCAGTGACGCACCGTGATGCAAGTGCAAGTTTTGCTATTGTGACTGGGCATAGGAAAGAAGGTGCTGAAGAAGAAGTGAAATGGGAAAGTTTAGCGAAAGGTGTAGAGACTTTAGCCGTATATATGGGGGTTAGTAATTTGCCCTACATATGTGAGCAACTTATGAAGCATGGAAAAGATAAAAGTACGCCAGCTGCTATTATTGAACAGGGGACGACGTCTATGCAGCGCACAGTTGTTGGGACATTAGGAACAATTGTAGATGTTGCGAAAAAAGAGAAAATTCAAAATCCGAGCATGATTGTAATTGGAGAAGTTGTCCGTTTTAGAGAAAAAATCCATTGGTTTGAGAAGCAAACAGAAAATGCTTATCAAGTAAGTGGAGTGTTGTAAAATGAAAGCCGTCTTATATATATGTCATGGAAGTCGTTTGAAGACAGCGAAAGAAGAGGCGATTCAATTTATTACATCGTGCATGAGCCGTATAGAAGCGACTATTCAAGAAGTTTGTTTTTTAGAGTTAGCGAATCCTTCTATTGAAGAGGGTTTTCATACATGTGTGAAGCGTGGGGCCACGGAGATTATTGCTATCCCTGTTTTTTTATTAGCGGCAGGTCATGTGAAGAAAGATATTCCATTTGAATTGGTAAAGCTCAAGAATCAATATCCGAATGTTAAAGTGACTTATGGTAATCCGTTTGGTGTATCAGAAACACTTATAAAATCAGTATATAACGGAAATGGTATTGAACAGGAAGATAAGGCTGAAGTGACCCTTCTGCTCGTTGCAAGAGGGAGTAGTGATCCTGAAGTATTACAAGATGTAAAATGGATCGCTTCTTTATTTCAAGCTGAGGAGAAAATTAAAAAAGTTGAGGTTTGTTATTTAGCGGCTGCGGAGCCAAAATTTGAGAAGAAATTGCAGGAAGTTGTAGAACGGAAAGTGGAGAATATCATTGTGCTACCTTATTTGCTATTTACAGGTTTACTTATGAAACATATTGAGAAAGAAGTGCGCCAATATAAATTGGAAAAGATAAAAATAAGTCCATATTTAGGGAAGAATGAAGCGTTTCAAGATATGTTAATTCAGAAAACGACGGAGTTATTGAAAGGAGATCAGTATGTATCCACTTACAGTGCGAGTTAATGAGAAACGCGTTGTTGTTATTGGCGGGGGGAAAGTTGCAGGGTTTAAAATTATTCCTTTACTCAAACAAGGTGCGGATATAGTTGTGATAAGTCCAGAATTGGATGCGAATTTAGTAAAACTTGTGGAAGAAAAGAAAATTCGTTGGTATCAAAGAGAATATGAAAAAAGTGATATTAAAGGTGCTTTTTTAGTTGTTGCAGCGAGTAGTGATTCAATATTAAATGAACAAGTTGCTGAAGATGCCGCAGAGAATCAATTAGTAAATGTTATTACAAATCCGGAAAGTGGTAATGTTCACTTTCCAGCAGCGATTCATCGTGGTTTGCTTAATATAGCAGTTTCTACTGGGGGAGCGAGCCCGAAGCTCGCAAAAAAAATTCGAGATGAGATTGCAAATAAATATGATGAGGCATATGAATCATATTTAGATTTTTTATATGAAGTAAGGGTGAAGTTAAAAGATTTACAGTTAGAAAAGAGGGAACGAAATATATTACTCCAAGAAGTGTTGAAATCAGTATATGTGCAAAACGAGGGGAAAAGAGAAAGTTTTTTACAAGAATTAGAAGAGAAAGTTTTAAAATAATAAAAAGTAAATTGCGCTTTACAAATATGGAAATATAATTTATAATCACAATTAACTTCAATAGATGAAATCGATGAGCAAGAAGAGTACGTATATTTGATGCGGTCAGAGAGCTGGGGTTAGGTGTGAGCCCAGTACGATAAAATATACAGAATGGGCTTGCGAGAGGTATGTTGAACATTGTAGTAGGCAACCCGGGTTCCGCCGTTAAAAGGATAGAGTATCGGAATTATTCCTGTACTTGAACAAGTGGGATTTATCAATCCAATTGAGGTGGTACCACGGTATTTACATTACATATATCGTCCTCTACATGCATATTTGCGTGTAGGGGACTTTTTTATTTTCTAAAGGAGGTGTGCGAGTATGAAATGAAAGTGTATAATTAACAGAAATTTTAATATTCAGAAAAGGAGAGTTTATGATGAAAGAAACACAGCAATGGACGTCGAAAATAGGCTTTGTACTCGCAGCAGCCGGAGCCGCAGTAGGTCTTGGTGCAATATGGAAATTTCCGTATGTTGCAGGTAATGGAGGAGGAGGCGCATTCTTCCTTGTATTTTTACTATTAACTTTATTTATAGGTATGCCTCTTCTAATAGCGGAGTTTGTTATTGGACGTAGCACGCAAAAAGAGGCGGTTACAGCTTATAAAGTACTAGTGCCAAATAGCAAATTATATCCTTGGATTGGTCGTATGGGAGTTGTTACTTGTTTTAGTGTACTATCTTTTTATAGTGTTGTAGGTGGATGGATTTTACTTTATTTATATTATAGTGTGACAGGAAGTTTCTGGAATGGAGTAGCTGATTATGGACAATTGTTCGGTGAAACGATTTCAAATCCGTTAAGTGCGATTGGAGCACAATTTATCTTTATGCTTTGTACGATTTTTGTTGTAAGTAAAGGTGTAGAGAAAGGTATAGAAAAGGCAAGTAAGTACATGATGCCGCTATTATTTATTTTATTTATTGCAATTATTGTTCGTGCGTTAACACTCGATGGTGCTTTGGCTGGAGTAGAGTTCTTCTTAAAACCAGATTTTTCAAAGCTTACAGCAGATACGGTTTTATATGCGATGGGACAATCTTTCTTCTCTCTAACAGTAGGTGCATCCGTAATGGTAACGTATAGTTCTTATTTAAAGAAAGAAGAACATTTAGCGAAATCAGCAACATCGATTGTAAGTTTAACTGTTTTTGTTACAGTACTTGCAGGATTAGCAATCTTCCCAGCGATTTTCGCATTAGGAGTTAAACCGACTGAAGGACCGGGATTACTGTTTATCGTCCTTCCAGCAGTATTTGCAAAAATACCATTTGGTCAATTTTTCTTTATTATGTTTTTAATTTTATTCTTCTTTGCGACTTTAACTTCTGCCATTTCAATGCTTGAAATTGTAGTAGCATCTGTTGCGAAAGGTAACGAGAAGAAGCGTCCGTCAGCATCATTATTAATTGGTATTCTTATTTTTGCGGTCGGTATTCCATCAGCGTTATCATTTGGGATTATGAGTGACGTGAAAATATTTGGAAAAACATTCTTTGATTTAGTCGACTTTTCGGTAAGTAACGTATTGTTACCGTTAGGAGTACTAGCTATTTCATTATTTGTACCAAATAAAATGAGTAAAGAGTTGTTGATGAAAGAATTAGAAGTGACGGAAACGAAGGGGAAAACGTTATTTAACATTTGGTTCTTCTTACTTCGTTATGTTATTCCGGTAACTGTAATAATTGTATTTTTAAATGCTATAGGCATATTTAAAATGTTTGCATAATAAAAAGACGGAGAAATCTCCGTCTTTTTATTATGTTGTAGAAGTATTTAATAAACGATTATATGCTTTATAAGCTGTGACGACTGCGATGAATGAACCGATTAAAAATAACGCTGAGCCGCCAAATGTAAATATTCGGCCAATAAACGTTTCCCTAGCTTCTTCTATTTCTTGTTGTAATTGTGTATTCATATTAATCACCCCGTAAACTATAGGCATTTAGTTATAGTCTATGTAGAATGCCTATAGTGTGTGAAGTGTAAATAAAAAACCTCGGTAGGCACCGAGGTTTTTTATAATCCGATATAAGGAGATGGATCAACTGCGTTTGTCTTGCCGACATTCCATTCTCCAAGATGAAGTTCGAAGTGTAAATGTTGTCCGTATGATTGGCCCGTGTTCCCCATAAATCCAAGCTGATCGCCTTGTTTTACAGTTTGTCCATTCGATACAGAACGGCTATTCATATGAGCATATACTGTCGTATATGTTTTTCCGTTTATACGGTGAGATAAATACACTACGTTTCCGTAACTAGATGATAATTCTGAACGGATAACAACGCCATCTGCAGCGGCGATAATTGGAACCGTTCCCGAAGCAGCGATGTCAATTCCTTTATGGTTATCTAAAGAACGTACACCAAATCCGGAAGTTTTTGATCCAGCTGCTGGTTTGATAAAGCCACCGATATTTGTATCATGTGGTGTTGGGGCTGCTTGAGTTGCTTGAGCAGATTTAGTAGCTTGTTGTTTGCGAGCCTCCTCTGCCTGGCGAGCTTCTTCCGCTTTACGAGCTTCTTCGGCCCGTTTTTCTTCTTCAATTGCTTTTTGAACAGCTTGACGCTGATTTTCTAAAATGCCTTTGGATTCTTCTAATCCTTCAATCTCTGAATCTACTTTTGCTACTTTCGTATGTAGATCGTTAATAAGAGTTTGTTGCTGTTGTTGGTTATTTTGTAATTCTTGCTGTTTTTGTTCTAGTTTTTGCTCAGATTCTTTCAGTTGTTGTTCTTTTTTCTCAACAGCCTCTTTTTCTGTAGTTACAGCATTTTGATCAGATGTTTGTTTTTTTACAATATCTGTATCATTGTTTAATATTAAACTTACGGAGTACATATTATCAACAAGATCGGCAATATTTGAAGAATTTGTTAGTACCTCTGTAATGATATTTGTACGAGGTTTTTCTTGCATAGATTGTAATCGTTGTTTAATAACTTCCTGACGTGTATCTATGTTTGTTTGTAATTGTTCAATATGTTTCTTTTTGTCAGTAATTACTTGTTGAGTTTTGCTAATTTCTTTTTTTGTATCGTTTAATTCAGCCTCGTTTTTATTAATAGAAGTAGTTAATTCATCGATTTTCTTCTGTAATTCTTGAATTTCTTTTTCTATTTGTTCTTTCTCGACTGATTTATTTTGTAAGTCACTTTGTTTGCCTTCTAATTCAGATTGAATGTTAGATAATTTATCTTGATTTGTTTCAGCGTATACGGGTGAAAGTAACGGGGAAGCAAAAATCGTTCCTGCTGCTAAAACACTAAACGCTGCAAATTTCTTTTTCATAGTTGTCTGACTCCTTTCCCTATGAATGTTATATATCATAAGAAGAAGAGTGTCTATCGTTGTAATCATAATGTAAAGAAAACTTTATAAAATTGCTAAGTTTTGTCGGAATTTATCATTTTTCAACTTTAATTGTCATAGTACTTACATGTTATTTACTTGTGTAACAAAGGTATATTTTGGGATTTATCTGTGAAATTAAGGAGAAAACTAAGAGTTTTTATGAGGTGAAATATTACTTGAAAAGCTAATAAAACACTAGTGAGGAATCGTTCTCATGTGAGGTTTTCTGACATGAGTCTACTTTTTGTCAAGAAAATTATTTGCGTTCGGGCAAACTTATTTTGTTGTCAGATTTTAATTTTTGATTTATGATTTTTAACAGGGACAAAATGTAGTGAATTGTCGAATAATATGTAATACTCTTAATTTCAAGTTTTATAGAGATAGAATGAGAGATAGAGTGAAACATCGAAGAGGGGGTTACAACAAATATGAAAAGAATAGGACTTGCATGGCAAATATTAATAGGACTTGCGCTTGGTATTGCAGTTGGGGCGATTTTCTTTGGCAATCCGGCGGTAGTGAGTTATTTACAACCAATTGGTGATATTTTCATCCGATTAATTAAAATGATCGTTGTACCGATTGTTGTAGCAAGTATTGTTGTTGGGGTTGCTGGTGTTGGCGATGTAAAAAAATTGGGCCGACTAGGCGGAAAAACAATTATTTACTTTGAAATTATTACAACAATTGCAATTATTGTCGGTCTATTAATTGCGAATATTTTCCAACCAGGAAAAGGCGTAAATATGGAGCAGTTAACAAAGACAGATATTTCGAAATATACACATACGACAGAGCAAGTACAAAGTCATTCATTTGCAGATACATTTGTAAATATTGTTCCAACGAACATTATGAAGTCATTAGCTGACGGAGATATGCTTGCTATTATCTTCTTCTCTGTATTATTTGGTTTAGGTGTAGCAGCAATTGGTGAAAGAGGAAGACCGGTTCTTCAATTTTTCCAAGGTGTAGCTGATGCGATGTTTTACGTAACAAACCAAGTTATGAAATTTGCACCATTTGGTGTGTTTGCGCTAATTGGAGTTACAGTTTCTACATTTGGTCTTGCTTCATTAATTCCATTAGGAAAATTACTAATTGTTGTATATGGAGCAATGATCTTCTTCGTTGTAGTTGTCTTAGGACTTACAGCGAAAATATTTGGAATTAACATTTTCCAATTCTTTAAGATTTTAAAAGACGAGCTGATTTTAGCATATTCTACAGCAAGTTCAGAAACAGTTTTACCAAAAATCATGGAGAAAATGGAGAAATTCGGTTGCCCGAAAGCAATTACATCTTTCGTTATTCCGACAGGTTATTCATTTAACTTAGATGGATCAACTTTATATCAAGCAATTGCGGCTATTTTCTTGGCGCAAATGTACGGTATTGAGTTATCTATTACGCAACAAATTACATTATTACTTGTATTAATGGTTACATCAAAAGGTATTGCAGGTGTACCGGGCGTATCATTCGTTGTATTATTAGCGACACTTGGTACAGTAGGTATTCCACCTGAAGGTTTAGCGTTCATTGCTGGTATTGACCGTATTTTAGATATGGCTCGTACAGCAGTTAACGTTGTAGGAAACTCTTTAGCAGCTGTAGTTATGTCTAAGTGGGAAGGTCAATATGACGCTGAAAAAGGACAAGCTTATTTGAAAGAGATTTCTGAAAAAGGTCAAGCAGCTTAATTATAATATGAACAAGCTCTCACATAATATGTGGGAGCTTTTCTGTATATAGAAGAGGAGCAGACATAATGAAACGTAAATATGGTGATGGTTCTTCGTGGAAGAGACTAATAGAAAAGGGTTATACGGTTAAGCAAGTAGAAGAGGGAATGCTCGGAATACTGGATATAAAAAAGGTGAGAGAGCCTAGTTGTAAAGAATATGATGGTAAAGAAATTTGTATTGCAGGTAATGGGTATACATGGGTTCAATATTTTATTAATGGAAAGAACTTTACGATTACAGCTATGTTAGATGATAGGCACAATTTAGTGCAATATTATATTGATGTGACGAAAGAATATGAAATAGATGACCGTGGTTTACCGTATTTTGATGATTTATATTTAGATGTAGTATTATTACCTAGCGGTAAGGTGTATGTATTAGATGAAGAGGAGCTAGAGGACGCTTATAAAAGTGGCGATGTCACGAAGGAAGATTATGAGCTAGCTTGGTACACGACGAAATGGATATTAGCAACAATAAAAAATAGTGAATTTTATTGGATTTCAATATTGGAAGAAGAAATCGAAAAGTTAAAATGATTATTGTATTCAAATTTTTGCATAATTACCAAAAAAATCTATACAAAAAATAATTGACTTTTGTTTTGTAAGCGAGTAAAGTTAGGGAAGAAATTATTATTAAAAAATAAATATGAAACCTTCTTATAAAGAGAGGCGGAGGGACTGGCCCTACGATGCCTCGGCAGCGGACTCGATTTCAGAGTGCTGTGCCAAATCCAGCAAGCGTGTGCTTGAAAGATGAGAAGAGTGTTTCTTATAGATGTATAAGACCTCTTCTCGTCGGAAGAGGTCTTTTGTTATTCATTAGAAAAAAGGTTGAAACTAGGGAGAGATGGTACTTTGAAAGAAACGAGAGGAAATGGTTTAGCTTTATTACCACTTGGGATATTTTTGGCGCTATTTATTGGTTCTGGAATTATTACAGGTGATTTCTATAAATTGCCGATACTTGTAGCGATTTCAATTGCTGTAGGAGTCGCTTTAGTGATGAATCGTAAAGAAAGTTTTAATGTGAAAGTCGAGCGGTTCGCTAAAGGTGCAGGAAATCCGGATATTATGATTATGGTATTAATTTTTGTGCTTGCAGGTGCATTTTCTGAAACTGCTAAAGGAATGGGTGGAGTAGACTCAACTGTTAATTTAGCGTTAACTATTTTGCCACCAGGATTTATCGTAGCTGGAATCTTTGTTATTGGTGCATTTATTTCATTAGCGATGGGAACATCAATGGGAACAATTGCAGCATTAGCACCGATTGCTGTAGGTATTAGTGGTCAAACTGATATCTCAATTGCACTTGCGATGGCTACTGTTGTTGGCGGAGCGATGTTTGGTGATAATTTATCATTTATTTCAGATACAACAATCGCAGCTGTTCGTTCACAAGGAACAGAAATGAAAGATAAGTTTAAAACGAACTTTTTAATTGTATTACCAGCGGCTATTATTACAATTGTACTATTAGTAATAGTTACTTCAGGAAGTGATACGCAGATTAAAGCGCATAGCTTTGAGTGGATAAAGATTTTACCGTACGCAGGAGTACTTATTACAGCGCTACTTGGCTGGAATGTACTTATTGTATTAGCTGGTGGAACTGTACTATCTGGTGTTATCGGTCTTATAGATGGAAGTTACACGTTAGAAAGTTTCTTTAAAAGTGTAACGACTGGAATGGGCGGTATGATGGAGTTAGTGTTACTTGCTATATTAATTGGCGGTATGGTTGAATTAATCCAATATAATGGTGGTATTCAATATTTAATGAATGTATTAACTCGTAATATTCGTTCGAAAAAAGGAGCAGAATTTGGTATTGCTGGTTTAGTGAGTATGACGAATATGTGTACAGCGAATAATACAATTTCAATTATCTTTACAGGCCCGCTTGCAAAAAATATTGCAGATCAATATGAAATAGACCCTCGTAAATCAGCGAGTGTATTAGATCTTTTCTCATGTTGTGTGCAAGGGTTAATTCCATACGGTGCCCAAATGTTAACGGCAGCAGGATTTGCAGCGTTATCTCCGGTTGAATTGTTACCATATGCATTTTATCCAATTTTAGTTGGAGTATGTGGGATTGTTTCTATTTTAATTGGGTTTCCAAGGTTTTCGAAAGTAGCTGAGAAAAAAGAGTATCATAAAACAGCTTAATTTAATATGAACGTTAGTAATTAAAAAACGTGCAGAGAATAGACTCTGCACGTTTTTTTTTGCGTAAAGGGCTGAATATGACTCGGTCTTAAGTCTGAGTTAAAAACGGTTCTTAAGCTCGTTATGGAAAGATGAAAAAATAGTTAAGATAAGAGTATCAAATCGAAGGGAGGCAAGCACAAGATGAAACAATTTCTAGCGTTTATCGCAGCCGGTATTTTGGCTTTAATTGCTCTTGGTAGTCTTGCTGGTATTGTAGGATTCGCAATCGGAGCAGGAGTTGTATATTGGAGCTATAAATCATTTGTGCGAGCTAAGTCATTTTTTGGAAAGTTAGCTTGGGGTATTGTTGGTTTAATCGGTTTATCCATTGCACTTTCTCATTCACCAGCATTAATCGGTATCGCTGCTTTAGTGGTTTTATACTACGGATACCGTGAGTGGAAAAAAGAAAAAGATGTAGTTGTTGAGTCTGCTCCAGAAAGTTCTAAACCATATAGCAACTTTGAAGATGAGTGGAACAAATTAATGAAAAACTAAAACAATAAATCAAATTATAAATAAAGTAGAAGAGAGGAAGATTTATAATGAAACAATCTTTATTCGGACGTGTACGCGATGCAATTTTAGCTGATTTTCATAATGTGTTAGATGAGAAGGAAAGAAAAAATCCAATTGCGATGTTAAACCAATATTTACGTGATAGTGAGCGTGAAATAACAAAAATTGAGAAGTTAATTGAACGTCATAAAACATTAAAATCTAACTTTGCTCGTGAGCTTGAGCAAGCACGCTATTTCGTTAACAAAAGATCAAAGCAAGCTATCATTGCTCAAGAAGCAGGCGAATTACAATTGCACGAACGTGCTTTAGAAGAGGTAGCTTATTATGAAGGGCAAGTAACTCGATTAGAAGAAATGTATGCAGGTGTTGTAGAGCAAATTGATGAGTTAGAGCGTCGTCTTTCTGAAATGAAAAATAAATTAAAAGAAATGCACGCAAAGCGTATGGAACTAATGGCACGTGAAAATATGGCACATGCAAATCGTCGTATGAATACTGCGATGCATAAAATGGATGAAAATAATCCGTTCTTACGATTTGAAGAAATTGAAGATCACATTCGTGACTTAGAAACTCGTATGAATGAAGAGCATGAGCGTGACACATTTGATATGAAAATTGCAAAACTTGAGCGTGAAATGAAGGAAAAGAATGATGTATCGTTAACGAAAGAGTTAACAAAATAATAGTAGTATATTATAAAACAGGCTTATGATATAGTGATAGGAGAAAAGGTGTTGGAAAGCAATGCCTTTTCTTCTATGTATATGTGACAAGAAGGGGGGGAGCTGAAATGAAGAAACATTTTTCAAAGACACAATTAATGGGGATGCTCCTCATCATATTTGGATTCGGTCTTTTTCTTGATATGATACTTGGACATTTTGAACCAGGTGGTCTCATTTTTGCATTTATTATGCTTATGTTTGGAAGGCATTATCGTAAAAAGAATCGTTATGTACGGGGAAATGTATTTTTATTTGTTGGTGGTATCGTATTTTTATTCTTCTTATTTTCATCAGCAGCATTTGTTCTTGTCGTATTTGCTTGTTTAGCTTTAATTGGTTATCAATTGATTCAACAAGGACATCAGCAAAAAGCAATGAAGGTTGAAATTAAAGAAAAAGGGATTATAGACGAAGAGAAGCAAATATATCGTACAGAACCATATTTGAAAAATATGTTTGTAGGCAATGTACGAATGATGGATCATATTTATGAACTTGAGGATATTAATGTTCAATATGGTGCTTGTGATGTGGAAATGGATTTAACAACTGCTATGATTCCAGAAGGAGAAACAGTAATTGTTATTCGAGGTGTCGTTGGTAATATTCGTTTATATGTGCCATATGATATTGAACTTTCTTTAAATCATTCTGTTCTTGTCGGCCGTGTGCTCTTGCCAGGTCATGAAGAGACAGGGTTTAACCGCAATGTTACATTTAGAACAGAGCAGTATAAAGAGGCTCCTCGTCGTATTAAAATTATTTCTTCGCTTGTCGTAGGCGACACGGAAGTGAGGAAAGTATAATGAAGAAACAAAAAAATATTTCGTGGATGTATATTCGTTATTCTATGTTGTCCTCTGTTAGTATCGCACTCATTTGTACAATTGTATATGTATGGAAAAGCGAGCAACAAGTGTATGATTTATTATGGAAGGAATCCATCGCTTCTGTTCCAATTGGCTTGTTTATTATGACTACAAGTTTACTTATCGGGGGAATTGTAGGATATGCAATCGGTTACTATATAGAGCAGCGTATACAAGGATTAAATACTTTTCTATTTGAAGTAGAGCGAGGGAATTTTCCGAGCGATGTTTCGTTTACTGCAGATGATGAATTTCATGAAGTGGAACGAAAAGTAATCGCTCTGGCTCGTCGATTAGAGGAGCAAGCGGGACTCTTTCAAAAAGTAACGAATGAACGAGCTCATTGGAATGAAGAGATGAGACAAGAAGCGATATCTCAAGAAAGGCATCGTTTAGCAAGGGAGTTGCATGATTCAGTAAGTCAGCAGCTTTTCGCAATGTCGATGATGATGTCAGCGATTAATGAACAAATAACTGAATTTCCAGATGTGACAAAAAAACAATTACAACTTGTTGAAAATATGGTTGTAAATGCTCAATCAGAAATGAGAGCATTGCTCCTTCATTTACGTCCTGTACAATTGGAAGGAAAGAAACTGACAGAAGGTATAGAGGAATTATTAACGGAATTATCGCGAAAACAACATATGAAAATTGAATGGCTTATTGAGCCAATAGAATTAAAAAAAGGTGTAGAAGATCATTTATTCCGTATTGTGCAAGAAGCGCTATCAAACACGTTGCGACACGCGAAGGCAAAGAAAACAGAAGTGCGCCTTCGAAAAATTGATCAATATGCGATTTTAAAAATCATTGATGACGGTGTTGGGTTTGAAGTAGGCGTTAATAAAGCCGGTTCCTATGGCTTAAGATCGATGCAAGAGCGTGTTCATGAAATTGGTGGGACACTCAAGGTACTTAGTTTCCCGGCCAAAGGTACACAAATAGAAGTGAAAGTACCGATTATGCTTGAGAGAGGGGGAGAAGTATGATAAAAGTATTGCTTGTCGATGATCATGAAATGGTTCGTATGGGTGTATCGGCATATTTATCTACACAGCCAGATATTGAAGTAGTAGGGGAAGCTGAAAATGGAAAAAAAGGATCAGAATTAGCACTGCAATTAAGACCGGATATTATTTTAATGGATCTTGTTATGGATGAGATGGATGGTGTCGAAGCAACACGTGCTATTATTCAAGAATGGCCAGAAGCAAAAATTGTAGTTGTAACAAGCTTTTTAGATGACGAAAAATTGTATCCTGTTATTGAGGCTGGGGCGACTAGTTATTTATTAAAAACATCAAGAGCAAGTGATATTGCAGATGCTGTACGAGCTACTTATGATGGAGAAACAGTATTAGAGCCGAAAGTTACCGGGAAAATGATGTCCCGTATGCGTCAAAAGAAAGAGCAACCTTTGCATGATGATTTAACGGAAAGAGAGTTTGAGATTTTGTTATTAATTGCAGAGGGAAAAAGTAATCAAGAGATTGCGGATGAGTTATTTATTGCACTGAAAACGGTAAAGACACATGTGAGTAATATATTAAATAAATTGAATGTAAGTGATCGTACTCAGGCAGTTATTTATGCATTTAGACATCAATTAACGAAGTGATAAAGTGAAACTTTAATTGGCGGGGGGATTCCTCGCTAATTATTGGATCGCTACAATATAGATTTGGCGTTAAAACCATTGAATGTTTTTATTGACGATAAATATTGTAAGCGTTATCATTGAGGTGTTAACAGTACATATAAAGGGGAGAATGTATATGTTAGTTCAAACTATATTCGGAATGGATAAGTCTAAAAAATTAGGGGATTATGTGAACGCATTACAAGCACTTTGTGAACAATATAATGTTGAAACAGATAAAATTGCGATTATTGAGGCAACAGAGGAATACTATTTATTTTTAGTAAAGCAAGAAGAGCACTATGATGTTGTCAAGGTAGAAACAGTTGATACGAATATTGAATATTATACGAAAGCTTATAAAATAAGCAGTTTTAATCATAATGCTTATCAAATGTAAAAAAACTCCCTTTTGGGAGTTTTTTTAGGAGGCTTTTACTTCGTTAGATTCGGTTAGTAATGGAACTTTTTTCGTACCGCTTAACTTAGCGATTGCAAGGCCAATAAGAGCTCCTGCTAATGCTGGTATTAGCCAGCCGATTCCTTCATTATATAAAGGGATAAATTCAAAATATGGTGTGATGAATGAAACTGAAATACCACCTTGTTTTAATCCATCAAATACGCTCACTACAGCTGCTCCGATTAAAGCACCTACATAAACAGAGCGATATCCACCGAAGTATTTATGAAGTAACGATAGTAGTACGAGTACAATCGCAATTGGATACACAACAAGTAGAATTGGAACAGAGATTGCGATAATGTTCGTTAAACCTAAGTTGGCAACTAATAATCCTAATGCGCAAATGATACTCGCGAACGTTTTGTATGAGAATGTAGTCAATAATGTTGAAAAATATTGGCTGCACGCAGATACGAGTCCAACGCATGTCGTTAAACAAGCGAGTGTAACGATAAGAGATAATAGGAGCAAACCGTACGGACCGAATAATTGTTGTACGATAACAGTAAGTAGCTGTCCACCATTTTTTGCATATCCGAGAGAGACACTAGTTGCCCCAAGCCAGCCGAGTGCACCATATACAAGTACGAGTCCTGTAGCGGCAATAAGCCCTGCTTTTGCTGTGGCGATGGCAATGGACTTACGATCATTCACACCTTTAGAGCGAATTGCATTTACAACGATAATTCCAAATGCAAGTGCTGAAATGGTGTCCATTGTTAAGTACCCTTCCATAAAGCCTTTGAAGATTGGAGAAGTTTGATACTCTTGCATAGCTGGTCCTGATTGCCCAAGTGGTGTAAAGACACTTTTAACAAACAATAAGAAAATTGAGAGTAATAAAATAGGTGTTAATATATTTCCAATACGATCGACAAGTTTAGATGGATTTAAACTCAGCCAAAATACGAAAGTAAAGAATATGATTGTATATACAAATAGCACTAGGCTGCTAGAGCGGATTGTTTCTGGTAAGAAAGAACTAACACCCATTTCATAAGCGACATTTGCAACACGTGGGATGCCCATGGATGGACCGATGGCAATGTATACAACTACTGTAAAGAAAATTCCGAATAATGGATGGACATGACTCGCGAGTTGCTGCATCCCATTTCCTGATAGAGAAATTGCGATAACAGTTAGTAGTGGTAAGCCAACTCCTGTTAGTAAAAATCCAATCATTGCTGGCCAAAAGTTTTCACCTGCGTTTTGTCCAAGCATGGGAGGGAAAATTAAATTACCTGCCCCAAAAAATAAAGAAAATAGCATAAGACCCGTGAAAAAAATATGTTTTTTTGATACAGTGTTCATTGTTTTTCCTCCTTTTTTAAATTCATTTGTAAGAACACAAAAAACTCGTCCCTAAAGAAAGGGACGAGTTATATTTACCCGCGATACCACCCTAATTTATACATGTAGAAATAAATCTATATGTATACGGCTTTGCAACGTACAACATGATACGTGTTCCTTGTAACGGGGGACGGCCGGTAAGAACTTACTGTAACATTCGGTTCTACTTCTCGGAGATGATTTTCGGTTACACACTGAACGTTGGCTTTCAGCAAATTGCCAACTCTCTGGGGAACAGTTCTATAACGTACTCGTTCTCGTCAATGAATTTTTATTCAAGTATTCTGACAGTATTGTTGCATGTTTTTTTTAGAAAGTCAATATGTTTTTTGAAAGATATATTTATATACGGAAATATCGAAAGTAAAATTCGTTGTTGCAAAAGGAATAATGAATTGTAAAATGGGAGTAAAAATTTGCGGAGAATTGTAAAATTTATAGAGAAAGTTGATATTTATAGGAGTAAAGAAGGGATTATTTGAATTTACAGAGAATATTACAACAATCCACTTGCTGGAAAGAACAAACCAAAAGAGGTGACTGAAATGCTTGCGATGGGAGTATTATTTGGCATTATTGCTATAATTGGTTTTATGTGGTTATATTATTCGCGTTCGTTTAAACAAGCAGAAGTTTTACTCTTTCAAAAAGGTAGTTTGTTGACAAATCAGTCTAGATATTTAGTATGTCCGAAGTGTGGAAGTGCACAGGCCAGAAGTGGAGGATATCAAGAGTGTTGCAAAATTAGATTATGAAAGAAAGGAAGCCTCACATTATTTTGTGAGGCTTCCTTTCTTACAACTTCATGGCGCTCCAAATTGTCCATCGATCTCTTTCAATAATAGGAGAGACGTTTTGTAATGCGGTCTGTATATGTTGTAGAAGTTGAGAAATTTCATCATCTGTTAACTCATATAGAATGGATCGACCTGTTCGAGGAGATAAATCTTGTAGCAATGCTTCTACAGAATCATGTATTTTTCGTACTTCCCATTGTGTTTGTGTGGGAAGTACGTGAAGAGAATGTTTTTGTAATTCTTTCTGTATCGTGTTAGTTTTTGGACGTCTTTTTGACTCTATTTCAATGAGTTTTGGAAATATAGAGAAAAAATATCCACGAATGTGTTCGGGACTTCCTGGAACTGTACAATCTTCAATCGTTCGATCTTGTAAAATAAGTACACCGTTTTTATTTAATATACGAGAAGCTTCACATAAAAATGTAGGAATGTCTTGTAAATGATGAATAACTGCGCGCGAAATAACTATGTCGAATGTTTCATTAGGGTATGGGATATTATGTGCATCACCGTGGATGAATGAAATATTTGGAAAGTTGTTGCAATTTTCTTTTGCAGCTTGTAATATTTCTTTTGAAAAATCAAGTCCCACAACATTTTTAGCTCCCATAAGAGCAAGTTCTTTCGTATAAATCCCGCCACCGCAGCCAATATCAATTATTTGCTTGTTTTGTATGTCTGTAATGTTTGTTACCATTTCAGCCCAAGAAATATGAGCGTTTCTTGTTGCGTATGTGTATTTATTATTTGCATCATGAAAATTAATGGACATGATAAAGACCTCCTTTCAATGATTAGTATAACTTATTTAATAGGATGTCACGTTTTTGTTTTATGTATGAAGATTATAAGAATTTCTTATCGTAAAAGGAGGATTAATTTGAAAGGGAAATATGTATTGTTGTTATTTGTTATGTTACTAGCAGCTTGTGGTCAAGCTGAGCAAAAAAAAGAAACAAAAAAAGTAGAAAAGACGGTGAATGAAGTGAAAGAAACAATAGGGGTAACCGTTATACAAAAAAAACATAAAGAGAAAAAGTTGCAGGAATCAGAAGCGAAGTTAGTAATAGACATTTTGGATAAAGCTGAGAAACAAGAAATAACCGGAAGCTTCGGTGAACCTGAATATGAAATACAAATTAGTAGAGATGGGAAAAAAGAAACTTATTATGCATGGTTAAGGGGAGAAGATAGACGAGGATGGGTGCAATATAAGAAAGCTATGTATATGTTGAATGAAAAAGATACGGAAAAGCTTCTGGCTATATTTCCAAATGTTTCAGAACAAAAAGAAGATGAGATGCAGGTAGGTCCTTTAACGGAAGTAACAAAAAAAGATTTGCAGATTACTGCGTTTCATATTAAAGTAGGCGATCAAAATGTGAATTATATGGTACGGTATACGATTTCACAATCACTATACAACAAGTTAGTGAAGGAACAAGAATATTATTTGCAACTCACTTTCCCAGAAAAAGTTCAAAAATTAATTGGAGCAAAAGAGAGTGAAATGATTTTAGGTGAAAAAGTAAAGGAAGGGTATAAGCAATATGAATTGCATGCTACCGTTTCGATAAAAGGTGCTTCAGAATCACAATTAAAATCATTAGAAACATATTACGAAAAGTATGATTTAAAAATATTAAACAGTGAAAAAGAAAAAATAGGCGTGTTTCAAAATATAATTCAAATCGTTAAAGAGTATGGTGAAAAAATGAATTTTCAAAGATAAAGTGAGACTTTAATCGGAGGAGGATACTCATTTTTCATTGATTAATAGTCTTTGCCAATTCGGCGTTGACTCCCGCTTAACTTCTTTGTTCCAACTGAATTTTGAGGTAAGATCCTTATTGGCTGTAACTGAATTGAAATTCTATGTAGCCTTTCCTAGGAAATGATAATAGAGAGGGGGAAGAACCCCTCTCTATTATTTTGCTTTTGCAGATGGCTCATTCATTGATTTTCGTGTAATAAGAAATGAAATCATAAGAGCGGAAAGAATGATAAGAGTGATAAGTAAGTGATTTGGCAACCAATCTAATAATAATACATAGCTCACTGTATAAAAAATAAGAGTTGAAGCTAAAAATGATAAAACACCTATTATGAGAGATTGTAAATTCATTCGTATGCACCTCCTTTATTTGTATTTTTGGCTAAAAATGGATTAAATAAACATTATTTCTAACAATAGAAAAAAATATGTCATAATAGAGGCAAGAATAATTTTTGATGGGCTTTTATGACTCGTCACAGGGGGTTAAAGGAGAGAGAGATGAAAAATAATAAAAAAGGATTATGGGGAATTATTGTTGCCATAGGATTATTTTTGCTGTCTAAGTTAAAGTGGATATTTGCAATTTTTAAATTAGCAAAGTTTTCAACGGTATTTAGTATGTTTCTATCGCTTGGCGCATACGCAGTTATATATGGTTGGAAATTTGGAGTGGCGCTCATTTATTTGTTGTTTGTTCATGAAATGGGCCATTTATGGGCTGCGAAAAGAAAAGGGATCCCAACATCGCCAGCGATCTTTATTCCATTTATGGGGGCTCTTATTGGAATGAAAGAGATGCCGAAAAATGCAAAAGATGAAGCTTACATTGCCTATATGGGTCCGCTTTTCGGACTTCTGTCATTTTTGCCAGCGATACCGCTTTATATAATGACGAAAGAGCCATTTTGGGCGCTTGTTATTTTGCTTGGAAGTATGATTAATTTCTTTAATTTAATTCCCGTTTCGCCGCTAGATGGTGGGCGAATTATTTCAGTTGTCAGTACTAAAATTTGGGGAGCGGGCCTTATTTTATTACTTGGCTATTCAATTTACTTTAAAAGTATTTTGGGAGGATTTATTGTTATTATCGGTTGTATGGAATTATATAGAGTGATAAAGAGAGATGAGCCGATTAAGGAATTAGGGCATAAAATTGATGGGATGAAAGAATATGTTGCTAGGCTTGAAGAGGAATTAAAAGAAACGGGTGCTGTACATCGGACTATATACATGATGCATCATGAGATGAATGCATTAGGACAAAGAGAACGGGAAAAAGAGTTACAAATAGGTGAACTTCAAAAAATGGAAGTGTTAGAGTATCTTTTACCGAAGTTCGAACCATTAGATTATGTTCCATATGAAGATGAAAAAGATGAGTATACTATTCACATAAGAGAAGCATTTGAAGCGTCAGAAAGAAAATTAAATGAATGGAAAACAGAAAAGGAACAACAAGAAAACTATTATAAAGTGGATACGAAAACGAAATGGACAGTATTTGCTTGTTATATCGGATTAATAGCTATACTTGGTTATACAGCTTATGAAGGTTATATTGTTTTACAGGAGCATTTGCCAAGACGAAATGTGTAGAAAAATATTGTCGAAATGATAGGAAGAATTAATACAGGAATTATATTTCTACGAGAGAATGTTACAAGTATAGTCATACATTGTAATATCTTTAGTAGAGAAGGAGTTCTGTATATGAAGAAATTGTTAAGTGTATTCGGGATTATTATCGTAATGATCATTGCGAGTTATAGTCTTATGAAAGTGCTGTTACATTATGCGAATAAGCCTGCTGAGGTAAATACAATAGCTCAAGTAGAAGATGTGCAAGAAGAGACAAAAGTGCTAGATTTTATTCGAATGACACATGAAAGCTATAATAATTTCTTAAATTACGGTAAAGCAGAGAATTATACAGACGGGGATTGGAATCAATTTAAGCAATGGTTTCAACAACAAGAACCATCTTTAAAAAATATACATACGGAAATAAAGAATGAAAAAATAAAACGCGATGTAAATAGAAGCTATGAAATTGTAAAAAAAGGTGTGGAACTTCAAAATATTGAGTATGTAGTGTATGCCCACCGTGTATATCATGACTTGGATATTATCGTAAATAAATATAGAGGTGAAACGAATATCTGGGGGTATACGGAGTTTGGTGATGGGAAAGATAGAAAGGTAATTGAACAAGCTATACAAACAAAATAATAAGCTAGCTAGAATTCTAGTTAGCTTATTTTCTTTTGTAAATGCAATGTTCATATATTATTCACAAAAACAACGTGTTAATAGTGATTAAAATCACAATCTGCATTATAAGATTCAGTTAAACTAAAAACAGTTAAGGAAATAGAGGAGTGGGATACAATGTTAAGTGCAAAAACAATTGAAATCGTAAAGTCAACAGTACCATTATTACAAGAAAAAGGCGTTGAAATTACAACGAGATTTTATCAAATTTTATTTTCGGAACATCGGGAGTTATTGAATATTTTCAACCATACGAATCAGAAAAAGGGAAGACAACAACAAGCGTTAGCGAATGCTGTTTATGCTGCTGCAATGTACATTGATAATTTAGAAGCTATTATTCCAGTTGTAAAACAAATTGGTCATAAGCATAGAAGTTTAGGTATTAAAGCTGAGCATTATCCGATTGTAGGCACATGTTTACTACGTGCCATTAAAGAGGTCGCAGGTGCACCTGATGAAGTTTTAAATGCATGGGGAGAAGCATATGGTGTCATTGCTGATGCATTTATTAGCATTGAAGCAGAGATGTATGAAGAAGCTGCACATAAAGAAGGTGGATGGAAAGACTTCCGCAACTTTGTGATTGTTAAAAAAGTGAAGGAAAGCGATGTTATTACGTCATTTTATTTGAAACCTGAAGATGGAGGGAAAGTTTCTTCATTCATCCCAGGTCAATATGTAACGGTTCAAATCAATATTGAAGGTGAGACATATACACATAATCGTCAATACAGTTTATCCGATGCTCCTGGGAAAGAATATTATCGTATTAGTGTAAAGAAAGAAAAAGGTGTAGATACACCAGACGGTAAAGTGTCTAATTACTTACATGAACATGTAAAAGAAGGAGATATTTTGCCAGTAAGTGCACCAGCGGGAGATTTCGTATTAAAAATGGATTCAACGTTACCAGTTGTACTAATTAGTGGTGGAGTAGGGATTACACCGATGATGAGTATGTTAAATACGTTAATTGAACAAGATTCAAAACGAAATGTATATTTTGTTCATGCAGCAATAAATAGTAATACACATGCAATGAAAGAACATGTTAAGGCAGTAGACAATGAATATGAACAAGTTAAAGCATACACTTGTTATTCTGCACCAACTGAAAAAGATTTGGAAACGAAGAACTTTGATAAAGAAGGATTTATTGAAGCAGAATGGTTACAAACTATTATTCCGACAACTGAAGCAGAATTTTATTTCTGTGGTCCAGTAGCATTTATGAAGCATATAAATGCTGCACTAACTGATTTAGGTGTGAAACAAGAGCATATTCATTATGAATTTTTCGGCCCAGCAACAAGCTTACAATAAGACGGATGAGAATAAACAAAAAAACGAGGTATTTATTTTACCTCGTTTTTTATTTGTTCTCGTAATAAACGGTTAACTGTTTCACGGCGTATGCCTATCAGTTGACCAATTTCAGTTTGTGTTAATATT
The DNA here is from genome assembly GCF_057809515.1 of Bacillus sp. FG16. Classification (NCBI taxonomy): domain Bacteria; kingdom Bacillati; phylum Bacillota; class Bacilli; order Caryophanales; family Bacillaceae; genus Bacillus; species Bacillus sp. FG16. The sequence goes on along the minus strand of NZ_JBMDKC010000028.1, from coordinate 7,214 downwards.
TCATATATAGGAATGTCATCTAAATATAATGTGAACCATTCTTGTAAACGATGAAGACGTTCTTTTGGTGAGACGGTTGTCAATTGATCAATTCGTTGTTGCATCATTCTTAATTTCGATTGCAATTGCATAGCGATGTTGGCATATGATTCAGGATTTGCTTGAAGTCTCTCATACCATTCACTACTAGTAATTGGTTCCACTTCTGTTTTTATTAAAGCGATAGCTGTACCGTGATATTCTTTCGGTGAAATTAAAGAATGATGAGGTATCGTTTCACCTGGAACGATAATGTTGAATAAAAATGGTGTTCCGTCTTCTTCTAACCGAACTACTTTTAATAAGCCAGTTTTTATAAAGTATAAAGGACCGTCCTCGCCTTGACGGAATAGTACATCTCCTTTGTGTAGAATCAATGTTAGCCCCCCATTAATATGTTTCTATTTCTTCTATTTTAGCGTATATGTATATAGACAATATGCTATTTCAACAGCAATTTCATTGACGAAATGTATGCTATTACAGTAGTATACTATTTAGTGTGTAATAGTACTAGCAATGAATACGCTGTAGGGGGTTTAGTATATTGTTAGATGCGATGAGAATGACGGATATGAGAATTCCGGCGAATGCTATCATTCATGTAGAAGAGATGAAAGGTGGAGTCGTTTTATCCGTTGAAGTAGACGGCCAAATTATTTATACGATGGCTTATGATGAAGAAACAGATAGTTATGCTGAATTATATGATCGAAATGATAAGAGGGCGTGCCAAGTACATGAAGACTTTATGGGATGGTCACTTCTTCACTAAAAAAGATGTCAATATGACATCTTTTTTTATTAAATCGATAGAATATACAAAGAAATGAAATATAAGGATAAAATTTGTAATAATTGATTTTGCATTGTTAGCACTCTGTAACTGCAAGTGAACTATTTTTTCGCTATCATAAATATAACAGTCGCAGTTATAGGAGTGGTCAACTTGAAGAAAGTACATATTTCAAATTATATGTTATTATGTGTTTGTTTAATTTTATTTGTTCTCCTCGGAGGATTTTTATATTCATGTGTATAAGAAAAACGCATTCTAAAAAGAATACGTTATAAAAGGGAAATAATGATTAATCTAGTTCCAAGAATAATTAACGTAATACGTAATAAATTAATTACGGCGTTACCACTCAGTTTTGTATTAATGTAAGCCCCGATTTTTCCGCCGATCCATGCACCAGGAATAAGGATTAATGCATAAATCCAGCTGACATTTCCAAGTGAGATGTGAGTTGCAGAACTTACAATTGCTGATAGAAATACGATGAACATTGAAGTTGCTACTGCAATATGTGCTGGGAATGCAAAAAGAAGCATCATTGCTGGAACAAGTAAGGCACCGCCACCAATTCCAAATAACCCAGATATAAACCCAACTATAAAGGCAATAAAGATAGCAAGAAACGGTGGGAATTGATAGTGTACAGTATTTCCATCATTATCTGTAAAAGAACGCTTAATTACAGACGTATTTGAGAGGGAAAGAGGTTTTAATTTGTCTCGAAGCATAAGTAGAATTGAGACGAATATAAGGAAAATCCCAAAGTATAAAGAAAATGTGTCTTGGTTTAAAAATTTATTTGCCCATGATCCGATAATACCACCAGGGCCGCTTCCGATAAATAAAATAAGTCCACTTTTATAATCTACTCGTTTATGCTTCATGTAAGTAAGGGTGGAAGATAGCCCTGTAAAAACGACTGTTACCATAGAAGTCCCTACTGCAAGTTGTGGTGATAAACTGTGTAATCCAATTAATAACGGAACAATAATAATTCCGCCTCCAAGCCCAACTAGGCTGCCGACTGTCCCGGCGATTAGTCCGATGAAAAGTAACATGATGTATTCCAAAATTGCCAACTCCTCTAAATAACTTATCCACCAATTATTATACACGCTTTTTAATGAGAAATAGGCTTGTTCACAAAAAAGTCGTCTTCCTAGAAAAATAAGGAAGACGACTTTTGATTAGAAAACAAAATGTAATAGGTAGTAAAACAGAGCAGCTAAAGAAGCTGAAATAGGAAGTGTAATAACCCATGTAATTAACATACGTTTTGCAGTTCCCCATTTTACCCCTTTCACACGGTGAGAAGCACCAACCCCTAAAATAGAAGAAGAGATAACGTGCGTCGTACTAACCGGTAAGTGAATGAATGTTGCACCGAAAATAACAAGTGATGATGATAAATCGGCAGCTACACCATTTACAGGACGAATTTTCATAATTTGTCCACCGACAGTTTTAATAATTTTCCATCCACCGACAGAAGTACCAAGCCCCATTGCGATAGCACAAGATAATTGTACCCAGAACGGAATATCGCTAGAAGTATGATAGTTATTAGCCATAAGAGCCATCGTAATGATACCCATTGCTTTTTGTGCATCATTCGTACCGTGTGTATAGGCTTGTAATGCTGCAGTGAAAATCTGGAATATACGGAAGTTTTTGTTCGTTTTCGTTAAGTTAAAGTTTTTAAAGACCACTTTAAAAATACTGTATACGATATAACCAATAACGAAAGCGATAATTGGTGAAATGATTAAAGCTTCAAGAATTTTAATGAATCCTTTAAGGTTTAATGAGCTAATACCAGCAGCAGCAATGGCTGCACCTGCGATTGAGCCAATAATTGCATGCGAAGAACTACTTGGGATACCGTAGTACCAAGTAATTAAGTTCCATGCTATCGCCGCAAGTAAAGCAGCTAAAATTACAAGAGAACCATTTTGTAAAGCAAATGGGTCAACGATATCTTTTGTAATCGTTTTTGCTACACCTGTAAATGTCATTGCACCTAAAAAGTTCATAATAGCTGCCATAATAATTGCATGTCTAGGCTTTAGAGCTTTCGTTGAAACAGCCGTTGCAATAGCGTTTGCTGTATCGTGAAATCCATTGATAAAGTCAAAAGCTAAAGCGCAAATGACTACTAAAACGGTCAGTATCAAGAGTGTATCCATGATCAAACTCCTTACGCGTTCTTCATAATAATTGTTTCTAATACGTTTGCAACGCTTTGACAGCTATCAGCTACTTCTTCAAGCTCTTCGTAAATCTCTTTAAATTGAATAATCTTAATCGGATCTTTCTCACGAGAGAATAAGTGCTTAATCGCATGACGACGAATATCATCGCATTGTGATTCGTAATCCTTAATCTTGATCGCGTTCGTACGAATGTCGACTAACTTCTTTTTAGACAGTAGTTCAACAGAATTTGCAATTTCAATTGCACATTGATTAATTGCTTCTACGAATTTAATCATGTATTCATCAGCTTCTGTAATAGAATACATTTCGAACAGACCAGCACTGTGATCTAATCCGTCTAATACATCATCCATACTCATTGCAAGTTGTAGGATGTCCTCACGTTCAATCGGAGTAATAAACGCTTTGTTTAGCTCCATAATGATTTCGTGAATAAATGAGTCACCTTTTGACTCATACTCTTTCATGCGCATAGAAAACTCTTTTAAATCGCTAGCATTTTTAATTTTATACTCCACGAAAAATTGCGCGCCTTCTTTTAAATTTTCGGAAACATTCATTAACATTTCAGAAAATTTATCTTTTTTTGATTTAAAGACCATTATTGTTACCCCCACAAAAGTAATATATGTAAAATATATTGGCTAATCAATTCTAACAAAAAACTGTCGTTTTTTAAAACATTTTATCGAAAAGTTTACAAAAACTTAACATAACTCTCGTTGTTCTATTAATAATATTAATATCCAATAGTGAATATCTTACTTGTAGAATGTCCTTTTCTTGCAAAAAGTATGAATGTAAAAGAAAAGCTTTACACTATAGGAATGACTACGTTATTATAATAAATTTAAAAGGCGGTATATTCTTCCTTTTAAAAAGAAGAGTGTAAATAAATGAAGGAAGTGAACGAATGAAATTGAAGAACACTCATTTTAAAAAAATGCTTGAGTGGTTCAATAAGAGGAAGAAACTTCGTAATTCATTAATTGTATTGGGAAGTGTACTCGTTACTATATTTATTGCTGTAAATATAATAATTTCCATTCAAGACATATCTGAATTAAAACAAGCTGTTCCACAACCGACTTTAATTTATGATGCAAATAATGAGGTCGCAACTAAATTAGCTTCTTCGAAAACAGAAGGCGTTAAAAGAAAAGATATTCCTGATATTATGGTTCAGGCAATTGTTGCAGTAGAAGATAAGGAATTTTTTAACCATCATGGTATTTATTATAGTGGAATTATAAGTGCAGTTTTTAAAAATATTACAGCAGGAGAAGTTGTAGCAGGGGGAAGTACAATTACACAGCAGCTCGCGAAGAATGTATTTCTGACACAAGATCGTACATTTTCTCGTAAAATAAAGGAATACTTTTTAACGAAAAAAATAGAACGTACTTATACAAAAGATGAAATTATTGAAATGTATATGAATCAAATCTATTTTGGAGAAGGTGCTTGGGGGATAAAAAGGGCAGCTAAATCGTATTTTGATAAAGATGTAAAAGATTTATCAATTTCAGAAGCTGCAACGATCGCGGGCTTAATTAAAGCGCCGTCTGCGTATTCGCCTTATAAAAACTTTAATAAATCAATTGAACGACGTAATGTCGTATTAAGTTTAATGAAGGAACAAGGATATATTTCTGAAGAACAATACAATAAAGAAAAAGAGTCAGGCCTTGTATTAAAACGTGGGGTTGATGATAAATATAAAGGTAAATACTCCCAATATGTAGACTATATAGTTAGGGAAGCGATGGATAAGTATGAATTAACACAAAATGAAATTTTAGCAGGTGGTTATCGTATTTATACAGAGCTTGATCCGAAAAAACAACAAGCTGTAGAAGATGTTGTGAATAATGATAGTTATTTTAAAGATAGTGGCTCAGATCAACTTATGCAAACGGGTGTAGTCCTTATAAATCCCAAAACAGGCGGTGTTCCAGCTTTAGTTGGGGGGAGAGGACCATATCAGTTTTTACAATTTAATCATGCTACGCAATTAAAAAGACAGCCAGGTTCAACATTAAAGCCTCTAGCTGTATATGTACCTGCTTTAGAACAAGGGTATGAAGTATACGATATATTAAAGGATGAACCATTTCATATTAAAGAATATGAACCGAAAAATAGTGATCAGGCTTTTCATGGTAATGTGACAATGTATGAAGCGGTAGCAAAGTCGTATAATGTTTCTGCTGTGTGGTTATTAGAGCAAATAGGATTAGATAAAGGATTGAAATCTTTAGAGCGATTTGGTATTCCATTAGTACCAGAAGACCGTACGTATCCAATTGCTTTAGGTGGGATGCATGTAGGGACATCTCCATTTGTAATGGCCCAAGCATATAGTACATTCGCTAATGATGGGGTTCAAGTAGAGGCTCATGCAATTAGAGAAGTTCAAAATGCTGAAGGGGAAATAATAGGAAAATGGTATAAAAAAGAGACACGAGTGACGAGTGAAAAAATTGCTCAAAAGATGACGTATTTATTAAAAGGTGTAGTCGAAAAGGGAACAGGTGAAAAAGCAAAAGTTAATAATGTTGATACAGCAGGAAAGACAGGGACTACTCAACTTGTAAATGGTCCGAGCGTAGGAGCGAAGGACTCGTGGTTTGTAGGATACACACCAGATTTAGTAGGTGCGATTTGGGTGGGATATGACAAAACAGATAGCGAGCATTATGTGCCAGGTGGTAGTCAAATTACGACGACGATGTTCCGAGACATCATGAAAAAAGCAAATGCAAACCCAGCCCAAAAAGCGTTCCAATTGTCGTTAATATCTGAGGCGGACTATAAAAAACAATTGCAAACAATTGAAGAAGAAAAGAGAAGAAAAGAAGAAGAAAAGAAGAAGAAAAGAGAAGGCAAGAAGAGGAACAACAAAGGAAAAAAGAACAGCAAGAGTGGTTTGATAAAGTGAAAGAGTGGATTCCATCATTATGGTGAAAAAAGAGGCGAATTTCATTATTCGCCTCTTTCTCATGTGAAAAATAAAGTGAGCTCATAATGAGTGAGATAAATGCTACTATTCATTAAGAGTAATGTTCGTACTGCCAAAGGATTGAGAATCGTATGTGACGATTATTTTTCCTTTACTAATCGGTTCGTAAGGTAATTCTTCTTCATAACTACCATTATTTTCATTATGGATAGACAGCGTGATTTCATCAATTCCTTTATTTGTATACTGATCTTTAATCGATTCAGCAATTTGAAGTAGAGTTTCGTAATTAGAAGCTTTCGTAATAAGCATTCCTTTTATAACTTTTTTTTCATTATTTGCGTAATTGGAATAAAGGATGTCGTTTTGTTTCGTATACAAAAGTTTGTATGGAACTGTTTTTCTCTCTGCTTTTGAAATAGTGGAATATTTTAGAGTTAAAAAAAATCCTACACATAAAATAATGCATATCATAAGTGCAATCCAAATGCGTATCGGTGACATAACTCTCATTTTTCATCCCTCTTTCATATCTTTGACTTCATTATTTATCATACAAAATGAGGATTAAGATAGAGTAAATTTGAGGTAAAGAAACGTAAAGAAGGAGCACTTATCCTCCCAAATAAGTGCTCCTTTTTATTAAAAGAGAGATTTAATACACAGTCAATTAAACATATAACTATAAATATGATTATTTGACGAAAATTAGTAAATTCGGAAGACGGTTAGTACTGCAGTTGTTTCACCTGTATTTGGAATAGAGATAGTATTTGCTGTAGGTTGTACAGAGATTGTTGTACCAGCTGTTAAAGTAATAATCGTTGAGAAAGAAACCGCACTACCGATAACGTTAGTTGAAAAATTACGACTAGGTGGTTGGCCATTAAATGAAAGACCGAAACCAAATGGTGAAGAGCCTGGGAATGTTGTAGATGCGGAGAAGTTAATATCGTATACACCAGTTTCTAAAACAGTTAGAGTATCAGAGCCGTTAAAGGAGAGGTTTGTTAATTCGAATGTTTCATTGAATTGTATATTGCTTCCTGGTGATACTGTTTGTGCATTTGTGTTACCTAAGACAGCTGTAGTTATAGGGATCGGAGTACCTGCTGGTCCTGTTGCGCCAGTAGCACCTTGAGTCCCAGTAGCACCTTGAGCGCCAGCCGGACCTTGAGCCCCAGTAGCACCTTGAGCG
>NZ_JBMDKC010000279.1:0-836 GCF_057809515.1 Bacillus sp. FG16 | reverse complement strand
GTTGCATTGGTTGCTCTTCCACTTGTGATTCTACTACCACTTGCTGCATTGGTTGTTCTTTCACTTGTGGTTCTGCTACTACTTGCTGCATTGGTTGTTCTTCCACTTGTGATTCTACTACCTCTTGTTGCATTGGTTGTTCTTTCACTTGTGGTTCTGCTACCTCTTGTTGCACTGGCTTATTCTCTACTCGTACATTAACAGAAGGCGGCATTGCATTTGCTCTAGCTGCATGTCTTTCCATTAATCGTGTTCTATCTTGTTTCAGCATAACAACATTAAATGGTACATGACGCTTTTTCTCACGTTTTGGTTCTTCTTTTTGTACAACTGGTTGTTCTTCTACGACCGGTGCTTCTTCTACAACTGATTGTTCTTCTGCGACTGGTGCTTCTTCTACAACTCGTTTATTTTCTTCTGTTTCTGCAATTAAAACATTCGCAAAGCTTTGAACATCGTTCTTTGTCTGTTCATCAGCCTCAGCTACATGTATGAATTCACTGTTTTGTTCAATTACTTCATCTTCTTGCTGAATTTCCTCAAGTGCTACAAATGTCTCTACTACAGGCGCTTTTGTTTCTGCGATCACTTCTACTTCTTCTAGCTCTTCTGTTTCCGCAATTACTTCTACTTCTTCTGACTCTTCCGCTTCTGCAATTACTTCCACTTCTTCTAGCTCTTCTGCTTCTGCAATCACTTCCACTTCTTCTGTTTCCGCAATCACTTCCACTTCTTCTGTTTCCGCAATCACTTCCACTTCTTCTAGCTCTTCTGTTTCTGTAATTACTTCTACTTCTTCTGACTCTTCCGCTTCTGCAATTACTTCCACTTCTTCT
>NZ_JBMDKC010000278.1:0-840 GCF_057809515.1 Bacillus sp. FG16 | reverse complement strand
GAAATTGGTATATTTTGTCTTATTCCCCTTTTTCGGGGGATGGGCAAAGAAACCCAAGGATAAAATATTTAAATAACATAGTAGAACAAGACCATCGTTTTATTAAAAAACGTATACGCTCTATGTTGGGATTTAAATCATACAAAACATCAGCCTCTATACTGAGTGGTGTTGAAGCCATCCATATGGTCAAAAAAGAACAAATTGATTTACAGGACCAGTCTGTCCAAAATCAGAATATTTTTATCAACCAACTGTTTGGATTAACTGCTTAGCAGGTAATTCCGTTAGGAATCCTTGCTTCTTTTTCATTTATCATCTTTTTGCACCAGAACCCTATTTCGGTCTCTTCAACATTTATAGAGTCCCCCTTATTTTAATAATCCTAAGTTTATACTTGTTACCAGGTAAGTAATAAAAGAAAATTAGGATTATTGTTTTTCAATTTTTTATGTCCATTTTATATTTGTATTTCATATTTTTCTCACATATATGTGCTATGATGTCATCGGTCGTATTTTTACATACTATTGAGGAGGAATCACATGCGTACAAGCAAAACAACAGGAGGATATTATGTAGCTGTTCATCCACACTACCCTCTGACAGAAAATCAAAAAGTATTATGGATCGCACATGAAATGGAGCAGAAAGCAGGCTTATATCATGAGCCTGTTTCTATTCAAATAAAAGGAGATTTGGACGTTCAGCGATTACAAAAAGCATTGCAATATATTGTTCATAAGCATGCCGCTTTACAGATGTGCGTGATTGATACGCCCGAGGGTCCTAAACAAATGATGCGGGAAGACGTACAAGTTGAAATAGCCTGTTACGATT
>NZ_JBMDKC010000277.1:0-856 GCF_057809515.1 Bacillus sp. FG16 | reverse complement strand
CGTGTATATGTGACGGAAGTGGTTGCAGAGAACGTACAATTTTTAGAGCCACGTAATAGTGGTGGAGGAGAACGTAATTCATTCAATCAACAGCCAGTAGGAGCTGGTTTTGGTAATCAAGGTTCGAACTCATTTAATCAATCTAGTAATTCTGGTAACCCTGGATTTAAAAAGAATGATGACCCATTCTCTAATCCAGGTCAACCAATTGATATTTCGGACGACGATTTACCTTTCTAACAAGTTGTTAGTGTGTGTTTCTGGATGTTCATGTTTTTGATTTTTGGAGAAACCTAGTTAAAATAGATTTGATAAAAAGGGAGAGATTTGATGAAATCAACAGGAGTAGTTCGCAAAGTCGATGAATTGGGGCGTATTGTGCTTCCTAGGGAATTAAGGAATACCTTAGATATAGAGGCTAAAACACCAATTGAAATCTTTGTAGACGGAGAGAAAATTGTTTTACAGAAGTATCAACCTGATGGAATTTGCATGGTGACAGGAGAAGTTTCAGAACGTAATTTTGTATTAGCAAATGGTAAAATTATTGTCAGCTCAGAAGGTGCAGATTATCTGATGAAAGAATTGCAACAGTACTTAGTGAAATAAGAAATGGTTCATATGAAAAAGAAGAGAGATGAGGAATCCCTCTTCTTTTTATGTATGTTAATTTATTTTACAGCCTCTTTTAGGCTTTTCCCCGCTTTAAATGCAGGTGTTTTTCCTCCAGGAATGAACATTTCTTCTCCTGTTTGAGGGTTACGTCCTGTACGTGCAGAGCGTTCACGTACCTCAAATGTACCGAATCCAATTAATTGCACAGAGTCGCCTTTTGCTAGGGCTTGTGTAATTTGAT
>NZ_JBMDKC010000276.1:0-858 GCF_057809515.1 Bacillus sp. FG16 | reverse complement strand
TGATTTAGAAGCGATTATGGAAAATCTACAACCAGGTGAATTGTATGAAATTCCTATTGTCTATGTTGGACGTGATTATTTACTGCCTGTAAGAGCTGTGATTTATAGGCTTACTCCAGATCAGGAGGCACAACGTAGAAAGGATCGAGCATACAAAGAAAAAAAGAAAAACATGACGTTTAGTGATAGAACAAAAAAATTACAAGGTATCAATGTATACATTACGAATATTCCATCGGAATATGTTTCTAAAGAAGCTATCCATGAATTCTACTCTCTTCGTTGGCAAGTGGAAATTATCTTTAAAACTTGGAAATCTATTTTTCGCATTCATTCCAATACAAATGTGAAGAAAGAACGATTAGAATGTCATATCTATGGAAAATTAATTGCTCTCTTACTTTCTTCTACTGTCATGTTCCAAATGAGACAAGTATTACTGGTGAAAAAACAAAAAGAATTAAGTGAATGGAAAGCTATGTATATGATTCATGATTATTTCCGCATATTATATCGACAAATACAAGAACAATCCAAGCAATTAATAACAAGTTTTCTTCGTCTATTCCACCTACTTGAGAAAAATGGTCGAAAATCGCATCGTTATCGGAAGAAAACGGTATTTGATATTTTAGGCATTGCATACGAGCAGCATATAGAACAATAAAATGAATACCATTTTAAAAATTGTAGCCCGCTAGGGTTATTTCCTCTGCACTTTTTTATGAAAATTCTTACTATTCCATAGTAGGAGAAGAATTCTTATGTATTTTTGTCAATTTAGTTTCCTTAGCTTGATGGCGATGTGGCGGTACCCCTATAATAAATTTCTAAATATTAAAAGGGCCTAACAAAAAA
>NZ_JBMDKC010000275.1:0-909 GCF_057809515.1 Bacillus sp. FG16 | reverse complement strand
TGCCTTAATCCGTTTCGTATTATAATAATCTATATATTTTTCTAATTCTATTTTAAAGTGCTCTACATTTTCAAATTCTTTTATGTAGAGGAACTCCGACTTCATAATCCCAAAGAAATTTTCTATTACTGCGTTGTCGTAACAGTTTCCTTTTCGAGACATACTCTGGACGATAGCTCTTGATTCAAGTGTCCGGACGTACTGTCTCATTTGATAATGCCATCCTTGATCCGAATGCATCAGTAGCTGGTGGGTTTCGGGTAAACGTTCCAATGCTTTCTCTAACATGTCTGAAACAAGCGAATACGTCGGTCTAGAACCAATTGTATAGGTAATAATTTCACCATTATACAAATCTAATACAGGTGATACATACAGTTTTTCTCCAAACAATTTAAACTCTGTGATGTCTGTTACCCACTTTTGATTCGGTGCATCTGTATGAAAATTACGCTCTAAAATATTAGGTGCAATTCTACCGACTTTTCCTTTATAGGATTTATATTTCTTCATACGCACAACACACTTTAACCCAAGCTCTTTCATAATGCGCTGAACCTTCTTGTGGTTCACTTTCTGGCCACGATTCGTTAATTCATCACGAATGCGACGGTAACCATAACGACCTTCATTTTCCTCATAAATCGCTTTAATCTCAGCTTTCAAATCGGCATCTACATCTGGACGATTCATTTTCTTTACTAAATCATAATACGTGCTTCGAGGAATAGTAGCTAGCTCCACGAGTGCCTTGACCGAATATTTATGCCTTAATTCATAGACTACTTGCGCTTTGTCTTGTTTTGTGATTTTTCCTTGTTTTGAACTAAGGCATTTAACTTTTTTAAGTACTCATTTTCCATCTCAAGCTGTTTAATGCGTGCTTCAAGTGCTTCGACTGACCCTTCA
>NZ_JBMDKC010000274.1:0-958 GCF_057809515.1 Bacillus sp. FG16 | reverse complement strand
TGGGCACCTGAATACCCTTTCACATGCGTCTCACATTCTTTCCAAGAATAAAAAATACCGGTTTCCCTTCCTTTTCGTACAGCATATACTTTCTTTTTCATCCATCTTCCCCCTCATTTCATTTCTAACCAGCCCTCTTCTTATGTATTATATAACTGATAATACAAGAATATAAGATTTAAATGGATGCTATGATTGTGTGTTATATGTTTTTTTACAATAAGGTACGTGAAATTATAGGTGTGGGGGTAACTATTTACACCTTCCCTGTAAATCTGAATCCTTTGTGATATCATTCCTTTATAATACATTAAAGGAATGGGAGGAAAAAATACATGGAGAATCAACCAAATTGGCAACCTATCCAAAACTTGCCTATCATTGCAAATCTAATCGATGGTCAATTTATAGATGCTAAAGAACAATATATAAACCTTTTAGAAGCCCGCAACAAGCCTCATGTGTTGGATGATGCAACCATACAACGCACCATCCGTGTTTACACAGAACAACTTGAATTTGTATGGATATTTGAAGAACAGCTCTCCAAATGGATAAAAGAAGAGCGTTTAACACCTATCGAGCAAAGTGAAATTGAACGCCTTCAAGGACAGGTGCAACAGTTACACCATAATTTAACCGATATTTTAGCTCTAACGGAAAAATTAAAAGAGGGAACCTATGAAAAAGTAATGAAAAAAAGTGATTTGCAACTTGGAATTGAATCTTTACAAAGGATTAAACGATCAGATTATTGAGAAGAAATACTTATATGAAAAAAGGATTCCGTAAGCAAAATGAGCATTTGTACATTTCTAGTAAAAACGTTATAATAGCAACCTAAAATGAATCATTACCTGGAGGTACACACATGAATAAAACAGAACTTATCAAACAAGTTGCCCAGGAAGCAAACTTAACACAAAAAGATGCAACTGCATCTGTGCAAGCTGTTCTA
>NZ_JBMDKC010000273.1:0-984 GCF_057809515.1 Bacillus sp. FG16 | reverse complement strand
CTCTACAGTACATATGAAGTTTGGGATCTTAATTCAAGTCTTTTCACAGAAAAAGGAGCGAAAATAAAATGAAAAACTTACAAAGTAAAACAGTATTAAATAATGGTGTAGAAATGCCTTGGTTCGGTTTAGGTGTATTTAAAGTAGAAGAAGGACCAGAACTTGTAGAAGCGATTAAATCAGCAATTAAAGCAGGATACCGCAGCATCGATACAGCTGCAATTTACGGAAATGAAAAAGCTGTAGGTGAAGGAATCCGTGCAGGTATTGAAGCGACTGGTATTTCAAGAGAAGAATTATTTATTACTTCAAAAGTATGGAACGCAGATCAAGGGTACGAAGAAACAATTGCTGCATACGAAGAGAGCTTAAAGAAATTAGAATTAGATTATTTAGACCTATATCTTGTTCACTGGCCTGTAGAAGGAAAATATAAAGATACGTGGAGAGCACTAGAAACACTTTATAAAGAAGATCGCGTACGTGCAATTGGCGTAAGTAACTTCCAAATTCATCACTTACAAGATGTAATGAAAGATGCAGAAATTAAGCCAATGATTAACCAAGTAGAATACCACCCTCGTTTAACACAAAAAGAATTACAAGCTTTCTGTAAAGAACAAGGTATTCAAATGGAAGCATGGTCACCACTTATGCAAGGTCAATTATTAGATAATGAAACATTACAAGCAATTGCTGAGAAACACGGTAAAACAACAGCACAAGTAATTTTACGTTGGGATCTTCAAAACGGAGTAATTACAATTCCGAAATCAACGAAAGAACACCGCATTATTGCAAATGCTGATGTATTTAACTTTGAATTAACAAAAGAAGACATGGAAAAAATCGATGCGTTAAACCAAAATCACCGCGTTGGTCCAGATCCTGATAACTTCGATTTCTAAGATTAAAGTAAGAAAGAAAAAAGAGTGTTGGGAAACCCTTTAGGGGTTCCCAACATTCTGGAATCATTTTGATTTT
>NZ_JBMDKC010000272.1:0-1016 GCF_057809515.1 Bacillus sp. FG16 | reverse complement strand
ATATTTAATTATAATAATTGAAGAAGATAAAGTGAATTGAAAATTGAATAACACAGAATGGGAAGATGCAACGAAGTGTGGTGAGGGAAACAAACATGGTACATATAAAATTCTTGAATAGTAGCAAGACCGAGGGGATTAATTAGAAAAAAGCAAGTCCTTTTTGATGTAAGGATACTTGCTTTTTCATAGGATGATGGTCATACGAATAGAACGTGGTGATTTATTATATGTAAGGTCCACATAGAAATATGTTATAAAATAAAAAGGTTCTTCTATTTGAAGAACCCAGTTTGTAGAACAGTATAAGATATATTCTCCCCGTATTTGTGTGCTATATTATTTTATGTGGAATCAAGGAGGAATATGATAGTGAAAAACAGAGTACACCCTGATCAAGTGTACTCTGTTCAGAAAAGGAAAAAATCATTGTTTTCACTTCATTATATGTGGAATGAGCTATAAGTATGCCAAAAAGCGCATCCTGGAGTAAGAGAACCAGATGCGCTTTCTGCAAAGGAGAAAAAATCTTTTGTTTCAGAGTATATGCTTGTAAGGGATGAAAAATGATAGGAAAGTAGAAAAACTTTCTCCTTTAGCAATAAGTCTAATTTTGTTATCCGTTGGTTTAGGAGGCTTGTTGTTGAATAGCTGGTACAGTGTTCACAGCTTTATTGGCATTGATTCTCCCATTTTGCCAATAGGTACCTGTGCCAGTAATTTTGTCAGCGCTTTTTTCAATAATTTGGCGAATTTGAGTATTTGTATATCCCTTTTTAGCTAATAGAGCAGCTAAACCTGCTACATGGGGTGTAGCCATGGAAGTGCCACTTAATGTTTGATACGAATTACCTTTATAAGTGGAATAGATATTTGAACCTGGTGCGGCTACATCAACCCATGTTCCATAAGTGGAGAAAGATGATTTTTTATCATTTGAATCAGTAGAGGCAACTGCGATGACATTCTCATAGTAGGCTGGGTAGTTTGGTGCTGTAGTGCCTGTATTTCCAGCA
>NZ_JBMDKC010000271.1:0-1028 GCF_057809515.1 Bacillus sp. FG16 | reverse complement strand
AAATAATCGAATTCTGCAGGCCTCGCCAACGCTTCCGCTTGTTCTACCGAATGAACAAATTGGTCCCATGGTATAACAGCTTGTAAAGATACAAAAGGGTCTTGTTCGGTTTCTTTTGCTTCAATTAAAACCTTCCCCAGTTTTGCAAATAAGCTGATTTTCTCATCAATTAATTTTCCGTCATTTTGAAACGAATCGTTATGTATTTTTTCTCCTCGTTTAAACATGCGCCCAAGTAACTTTTCATTTACATATAAACCTTGGTCAATTAAAAAAGCATAAATATGAATTAAAAATGCCATTAAAGTTGCATAACGTTTCAGAGAATGGAACGGAGACAAATGTTGGGTGGAATACCGAGAGCCTTCCCTAGCTAATTGTAGTAATCTATTTTGGTGAATCTCTTGTCCGTTTTCTAATGGTAATGCGAGTTTTTGAATAAATTGAATGCGGTCTAATATTTTATGAAAATTTTTAAGTGAAACTGTTCCAGGTGGTTTTCGTAACCAGGATAAATTTGTAATATGTTTGTCTGCAGACTTTGTTAATAGCTGGTCTAATTGTAAAAGTTGTTGTGGAGATAACGCTTTTGTTAACTTTTTAAACATTCGCCTTTCTGCACGTTCACATACCGCCCAAACTAAATGTTCTATGGCATACATGGCCAGGAAGAATGATTTTTCTTTTTCGCATTTCTTGTATTAAAAGATCAACCAAAACCAGGACTTTCTCGGTTTCCATAGCAGTTGGAAGAAGCCAATTTGCTAACTCTCGATATTCTCGTAAGGTAAAAGATCGGAATCCAAAATGTTTTCTAATTTTGCTGATGTGTTCTCGCCTTGTGGTATCGCGCATTTTCGCATACTTATGTATAGCTGCAGGCACGATTCCTAATCTTTTTGCAAGCAACGAAACAAGAAAATCGGGTGTTTTTTCTTCAGAAGCGAATGGCCGACCAGGAAATCGTAAATAAGCCAATTGAACCGCAAAACCTAATTGATTCGTTGCGCCGCGTTGTTGACGGATGA
>NZ_JBMDKC010000270.1:0-1051 GCF_057809515.1 Bacillus sp. FG16 | reverse complement strand
TGAATATAGTCCTTTCAGCTCATCTATTAATTGCTTCAGTATGTGTACAAGAAGGAAATTGAGAGCAACCAAAAAACTTATTATCATTTTTCTTTGAATACCGAATAACTAATTGATTTTTACAAACCGGACATTTCCGTTCTGCTGGATTGACTTGCTCATACACATCTTTCGCTTTTTGTTCTGGATTCACTTTGTTAATCAAATTCTGAAGTTCAAAACGATCAATGAGTTTCACCTGGCATGCTTTTGCTAATTCTTCAGCTTGTTTTGTAAATACACTATTGGTTACGATCCATGCCTCGTCAGCCTTGTAATATGCTTTTCCTGCATACACTTCTTGCACAGCTCGAATCCCAACTCGGTTCTTTATCCCATATCGTTTCGCCTGGATTACAATACGATTTTTTCCTTTTAATATGACATCCACGCCGTAGTCACAAGAGCGTTTTGTGACCTCTGGGCGGTATCCAAGCTCTCGAAAAAGGGCTTTTAAATATACCTCAAATTGAAATCCATCCATTTTGTCAATGTAATGAATTCCCGACTTCGCCATCCTCTTCAAGATTCGAATTTCACGTATTTTTCTAACACTCCATTTTAGGATATGAAAGCTAATATAAAGACCCATTCCATACAAAAAAAGCTGTAATATACCTGGCATCGGTAATGTATTAGACACTTCGCTCCATCTCCTTTTTCTGTATTAGTTTCTTTTGCTGTACTTGCACTTGTTTATGAGGCTGTTGCTGTTTTTCTGTTGATTGTATGACTGCCTTCAGCGCATCATTCCAATCTTTCACCTGTGATGGAAGATGCATTTGGACACGTGGTGTAATTGTTAAAGCTCCCATCTTTTCCGTAAATTCTTTCCCCGCTTTATCATTATCTACTGCGAGGACAATTCGATTCACGGAAAGTCCTTCATCTTTTGCCTCTTTAAATGTACGTAGAACTGGTATATCAGTGATGAAAATTATACAAAAGCTCTGGGAATCTTATCAAATTTTCAACGACAAAATAGGCATGCTACCTATTGGGGCAATGGAAC
>NZ_JBMDKC010000027.1:0-61858 GCF_057809515.1 Bacillus sp. FG16 | reverse complement strand
TTTTATCAAGCTGCCTAATGAAATAACCGTGTCTAACTTTTAGGGGTCACTTCATTTTAATAAAAAAGGATGCTTTTTTTATTACTACTATTCGTAGATTTCCGGCATTTTCAAGGCGATGATTACAGCTACAGGACTTATACATACTAGATTTGTATATTACTTGTTTTTTGACAGTTTAAGAGGTTTATCGACGAGAATTATTTCTGTATTAGTGTTTTTAGATCCTGCTGTTGCCAAACTATTAGACCGGATTTAGATGCAAGTAATAGGGATTATCCTTATATTTGTAGGGATGGCACTAACTTTTCGCAAGGGAAGAGAAGGCGAGTTATCAGTGAAGGGGAATGCTACCTCTGAAATATAGATCATGAATATAGTAACCGTCATTAGGTATCTCCTTTACGCGCCAATAAAGGGAAGTTGTAAAGTGAAAAGGAGTTTATAAAGAAATTGTAGAATGTTTTAGTATATAACACCTTAGATGTGACAACTTCCTTTTTGAAAAAGAAAGAAGGAGGCATAAAGCAGAAAGGTAGTAGAAATATTTCTTCTAGAAGATTTGCATTTTATCTTACATTCACCAAAAAAGAGTACTCCTGAAACAATGAAATTCATTTTATTTGAATGAAATAGGGAGAGAGGACAATGAAGAAAAAAATATTGGGTGTAATGATGATTGCGACAATGGCAGGAGGTATATTTGCAGGGACGAATGTGACGCCTGTAAAAGCGGAAGAGTATCCACAAATGATTGTGTTTGAAGATGTTCCATACGGATTTTGGGCATATGACGCTATTATGGATTTAGCATATCATAAAATTATATTAGGGTATGGAAACGGGAAGTATGGTGTTGGCGATCTTATAACACGTGAACAAGTAGCTGGGACTATTTACAGAACACTTGAGATAAAAGAAGAAGGGCCAGTAGCGAATCCATATAAAGATGTTTCTGATAGTACAACAACTTTTAAAAAGGAAATTTTGGCGTTAACAAAACGTGGTGTTTTTACAGGGGATGGCCAAGGGGATTTTAGGCCGAAAGCACCAATCTCTAGAGCGGAAATGGCTGTCATTTTAAAACGAGCATTTAATTTTGAAACGAAACAAAAACATACATTTAAAGATATTCCAAAAGGTCACTGGGCAGAAGATGCAATTAGTGCGTTACAATCTAATAATGTTGTGAGAGGAACTGGGAATGGCATGTATGAATTAAATCGCCCTGTACCTAGAGAACAATATGCTCAGTTTATTAATAATGCGATTATTAATTATCATTTAAAAGAGGATTGGAAGTAGAGTGAAATATGAAAGCACAAATAGAAATATTTGTGCTTTTTTGTTTGTTTAAAAAAGAATTATTATTCGTATTTATGTATTTTTATGGTTATACACAAGCTTTATAATCAATCCGATGAAAAAGACATGATGTGTAATATGATTCACAAAACCGTCACGAAATGTGTCGGAAAATATATTGTCACTATACCATTTATTCTGTATATTTTTAAAAAAACATATACATATTGGGGAGATAATTTGATGAGCAAAAAATTATTAAAAACAGCTACAGCATTAACAATTATGGGTGGGGTGTTATTCTCAGCAGAGAGTAACAGTGTAAAAGCGGAAAGTGCACCGTTGCAAAAAACAAATACAATTGTATTTAAAGATGTACCAAAAGGACATTGGGCATATGAGGCAATTCATGAATTAGCGGAACAAGAAATTATTTTGGGATATGGCGATGGAATATTTGGTTTTGGGGATAATGTAACACGTGAGCAAGTTGCAGCTTTAATTTACCGTGTGTTTGATATGGAAGAACAAGATGAATATGAAAACCCATATGGAGATATCGATGAAA
The DNA here is from genome assembly GCF_057809515.1 of Bacillus sp. FG16. Lineage (NCBI taxonomy): Bacteria > Bacillati > Bacillota > Bacilli > Caryophanales > Bacillaceae > Bacillus > Bacillus sp. FG16. The sequence goes on along the minus strand of NZ_JBMDKC010000027.1, from coordinate 59,985 downwards.
ATTCAACAAGCTTTATCGAGGAGATATTGGCTTTAACGGAAATGGGAATTTTCCAGGGAGACGAGAATGGAAACTTTAGACCGAAGGCGACGTTAACGCGTGCGGAAATGGCACAAGTTCTTACGAATGCTTTTGACTTACAGGCGAAGGGATCTCATAACTTTAATGATGTTTCAGCAAATTCATGGGCAACGAACGCAATTAGTGCAGTACAAACAAATGGTATTACAATGGGAATCGGAGAAGGTAAATTCGGTCCGTCTATGAAGGTAACGAGAGAACAATACGCACAGTTTTTACATAGAGCAATATTGCATGATATGGAACAAGGGCAGTAATAAAGTTTAACTAGTCAAAGTGAAATTTAAAAATAATACAAAAAAGGTCGTTGTTGTATAACAGCGACCTTTTTTTGTATGAAATAAAGTGCGAAAGAATGGCGTTTTGAAAAAAATGAAATGAATTTTCAAAAAAAACTTCCTTTTCTGAAGATTTGTTATATAATATAAAACATGAAATCAAATCTGTTATAAAACAGTTTAAGAAGGGGATGCTAATATGTCGACGCAAACTTCACGGGTTACACTCGTTGGAGAAATGTTACCAGCGTACAACGAAATATTGACACCTGAGGTGCTTAGTTTTTTGAAGGAACTACATGAGAATTTTAATGAGCGCCGCATAGAACTTTTACAAAAACGTGTAGAAAAACAAAAGAGAATTGATGCAGGGGAGTTTCCGAAGTTTCTAGAAGAAACAAAACACATACGTGAAGCGGATTGGACAATTGCCAAGCTGCCAAAAGACTTAGAGGACCGACGCGTAGAGATTACTGGACCGGTAGATAGAAAGATGGTCATTAACGCTTTAAATTCAGGAGCGCATCTTTTTATGGCGGATTTTGAAGATTCGAATTCACCAACTTGGGAAAATGCAGTTGAAGGTCAAATCAACTTACGAGATGCAGTAAAGGGAACGATTTCACATGAAAATGATAAAGGGAAAGAATATAGATTAAATGAGAAAACAGCTGTACTCATTGTACGTCCAAGAGGATGGCATTTAGAGGAAAAGCATATGCAAGTTGATGGGGAAAATATATCGGGTAGCTTAGTAGATTTTGGCTTGTACTTTTTCCATAATGCGAAAGCTCTTTTAGCAAAAGGGAGCGGCCCATACTTTTACTTACCAAAAATGGAAAGTTATTTAGAAGCGAGATTATGGAATGATGTATTCGTATTTGCTCAAAAATATATCGGCATTCCAAATGGAACGATTAAAGCAACTGTGTTACTGGAAACGATTCACGCTTCGTTTGAAATGGATGAAATTTTGTATGAGCTAAAAGATCATTCTGCTGGCTTAAACTGCGGAAGATGGGATTATATTTTTAGCTTTTTAAAGAGTTTCCGTAATCATAATAAATTCTTACTACCAGATAGAGCGCAAGTTACGATGACGGCGCCATTTATGCGTTCGTATTCTTTGAAAGTAATTCAAACATGTCACCGTCGTAATGCACCAGCAATTGGAGGAATGGCGGCACAAATTCCGATTAAAAATAATCCAGAAGCAAATGAAGCAGCTTTTGAAAAAGTGCGTGCTGATAAGGAGCGCGAAGCTTTAGATGGTCATGACGGGACTTGGGTTGCCCACCCTGGACTTGTACCGGTTGCAATGGAAGTATTTAATCACATTATGAAAACACCGAATCAAATTTTTAGAAAACGTGAAGAAATATGTGTAACAGAAAACAATTTACTAGAGGTACCGATGGGAACGATTACAGAAGAGGGCCTTCGCATGAATATTAGCGTAGGTATTCAATATATTGCATCTTGGTTAAGCGGACGGGGAGCAGCACCCATTTATAACTTAATGGAAGATGCGGCAACTGCTGAAATTTCAAGAGCACAAGTATGGCAATGGATTCGTCATGAAGGTGGAAAACTAAATGATGGTCGTAATATTACGCTTGAATTAATGGAAGAGCTAAAAGAAGAAGAATTAGCAAAAATAGAAAGAGAGATTGGTAAGGAAGCCTTTAAGAAAGGGAGATTCCAAGAAGCGACAACGTTGTTTACAAATCTCGTTCGAAATGATGAATTCGTACCATTTTTAACATTACCGGGTTATGAAATTTTATAAAAAATGAAAAGGGGATGGAACAAATGAAAAACGAAAGAATCGAGAAATTACAAGAGAGCTGGGAATTAGATGAGCGTTGGAAAGGGATCACACGTCCATATTCGGCAGAAGATGTAATTCGCCTGCGCGGATCGATTGATATTGAACATACATTAGCGCGCCGCGGTGCTGAGAAGCTTTGGACATCGCTTCATACAGAAGACTATATTAACGCACTTGGCGCATTAACAGGAAACCAAGCGATGCAACAAGTGAAAGCTGGGTTAAAAGCGATTTACTTAAGTGGTTGGCAAGTAGCAGCTGATGCAAACCTTTCTGGACATATGTATCCAGACCAAAGTTTATATCCAGCGAACAGCGTACCTGCTGTAGTGAAACGAATTAATCAAACACTTCAACGTGCGGATCAAATTCAGCATATGGAAGGAAGCGATGATACAGACTATTTCGTACCGATTGTAGCAGATGCAGAAGCTGGATTTGGTGGACAATTAAACGTATTCGAACTGATGAAAGGTATGATTGAAGCAGGTGCATCAGGTGTGCATTTTGAAGATCAATTATCTTCAGAGAAAAAATGTGGCCATTTAGGCGGAAAAGTACTACTACCAACGCAAACAGCAGTACGCAATTTAATTTCTGCACGCCTTGCAGCAGATGTAATGGGAGTGCCGACAATTATCGTTGCAAGAACAGATGCAGATGCAGCTGATTTAATTACGAGCGATATCGATCCTGTTGATAAAGCATTTATTACAGGAGAAAGAACACCAGAAGGATTTTACCGTACGAATGCAGGTCTTGATCAAGCAATTGCGCGCGGTTTAGCGTATGCACCGTATGCAGACCTCGTTTGGTGTGAAACGTCGGAACCAAATTTAGAAGATGCAAAACGATTTGCGGACGCAATTCATAAGGAGCATCCGGGAAAGCTACTTGCTTACAACTGCTCTCCATCATTTAACTGGAAACAAAAACTAGATGAAAAAACAATTGCGAGCTTCCAAAAGGAAATCGCATCTTACGGTTATAAGTTCCAATTCGTAACGCTTGCTGGATTCCATTCATTAAATTACGGTATGTTTGAACTAGCACGTGGCTATAAAGAGCGCGGCATGGCAGCATACTCTGAACTACAACAAGCAGAATTCGCAGCTGAAAAACATGGCTACTCTGCAACACGTCATCAACGCGAAGTAGGAACAGGTTACTTTGATGAAGTTGCACAAGTAATTACAGGCGGAACTTCATCAACGACAGCGTTAAAAGGATCTACAGAAGAAGCACAGTTTACGAAATAAAAGGAAGGGCACCTTTTTGAAGGGTGCCCCTTGTTATTTTGTAATTGATGCGAGAGTAAAGGAAATTATACTAACTTACCGACACGAAATGACAATATCGTCATATGTTTATCAGATCCAATCCCCTCTATGCTCGCGAATAAACTTTATATCTTTTTCATAATGCTCTAGATGTCCTTCATCAATCATTCTTTGGAAGTTAATATCGCCCTCTTGAGCTTTTCTTTTCATATATGTACATAACCCTTCTAAACGAAGCAACACCATTCCTAAGTAATCTTCACCCATATTTTTACCATAGGATTGAACAAACAACTTCACTTTTTCTTTAATACGATCTGCATGTTGCGATGATTCATAATGAATGGCTTCACCAGATTCTGTATAATACACTCTACTTAAAGGCACACAAGTATAAAGTGTATAAGCGATATCCCATAGTCTTGGACCAGGAGCAGCAACATCGAAATCAATAATCCCTACTGGTTTCTCATTATTGAAAATAATGTTATATATGGCAAAATCATTGTGACATAAAACCTCAATGTTATTTGGCGTGTGATTCATCGGTTTCCAATCATCTAATAACGGAAAATCACTTACAGCATCATGGTAAAGGCGGAGCATCTTTGCGATTTCTTTTAATACATCATTAGATCGCATATATTCTTTTAAAGGATAATTGCCAGCTTCTCCTTCAATAAAGGATAAAATCTCTCTATCTTTTTCATCTACACCTAAAAACTTTGGAGCATAATGAAATCCTTTGTTTTCTAAGTGTTGTAATAGCTTATGGATCTTTGCGCTATCTGGCTTTAATTCTCGACGAACAGTATTTTCAGAACGATATACGTTCGAAACGTTTCCGCCTGTTAGCTTTTCTTCGTTATCGTAGTTTGACATGTGAAAATTCCCCCTATAATTAAAAAATCCAATTCCAAATAGTGAATAGACCAACAATGGCAGAAAAGAGAAGGCAAGCAAGGAATGCTAGACAGCCAAAAGGAACTAGCTTATCTTGCCATGTTTCTTTATACTCATAAATTAACTCCTCTGCTACTTTCTTCTGCACTGAAGATAAAGGTTGATCTTTATACAAACCTTTTAAATGGTTAGAATCGCCTTTAAACTTTAAAGCACGTGCAATATGATGAGGATTATTTCCCATTGATTTTTCAAATAATAAACATGATTCATGCATAATGTCTGTTTTATGTTTCTCTAGATACCAGTAACGTCCAGCCATTTCTGGATATTGTAATGTATAATAAATATCTCCGAGTTGTTTTCGAAGATGTAATTCATTTGGGTATGTAAAGATGAGGCCATGCAATCTATCTCTTGCTTTTCCAAGATTATTATTTTCAATATCCTCTTCGATTCTTTTTAATGTTTTTCTAGGAATTTTGTTGTTCATAAATTCCTCCTTATTTGGAATAGAGATAATTATATTTTATAAGAAATACTAAAAATTAGAAATTCCATTTTAGAAAAAGATTGTACATTTTATTTTAATGTGCTATGATGATGTCAGTTGAATAGTTAAATTAAGCAATCCATATGTTATCAAGTGCTGAAAACGAACGAGAAAAAGTATGTGAGAACTAGTTTATGTTTCGTATTTGATAATGTGTGGATTCTTTTTTTAGACAGGAAGACTAAAAAAATTAAATTTGTATTTTCTTAGGAGGAAATAATCATGGCAGTAACAGGACAAGTAAAATGGTTTAACAACGAAAAAGGCTTCGGTTTCATCGAAGTTCCAGGCGAAAACGACGTATTCGTACACTTCTCTGCAATCGAAACTGAAGGTTTCAAATCTCTAGAAGAAGGCCAAAAAGTTAGCTTCGAAATCGAAGAAGGTAACCGTGGACCTCAAGCTAAAAACGTAATCAAACTATAATTTTATAGTTGATGATGGAAAAAAGGATGGCTTATGCCATCCTTTTTTTGTTGTCTAGATATATGAGTGATAAGGACAAGGGGAAGGAAGAGGGGACGGGAGTAGGTATGATTGAAAAATATACAAGTGAAGTTGTACTTGATATATACGATTGAAGAGATAAAAGCATACGCGAAAATATATGAATATGAAGAAGAATAAAAGGCTTTCCAAAAAGGAAAGCCTTTTATTCTTCTTTCGCCACTTTTTTCTTCTCACGTTTTTTGCATTCGGGACATTTTGATTTACGAAACGGTTTGGCAAAGAATAGCAGAATAAAAAATAAACCGAATATAATACTAGCTGAGTTTTTCACGATAATGACGCTACTATTTTTCATTTGAATCGATGGTTGAATCTCTTTTTCTTCCATAGTGGCCCTCCGTATATTGGATTTACATTTTAATTATAGCAAAGTTAATTGTTGTAATGATGTGAAATGAAGAAGTGATTTCAAATATTTATAGTAGTATAAATGCTTTTTTGTGCATAATATTATCTTTTTATTATTATATACTTATTTTTTAATTTAAAGAATGTTTGATAAATGATAAAATAATGTAAAATAGTGGAATGTACAGACCATTTCCTTTTCATAGGTGCTAAAATTATACATGCAGCTGCTAATATAAATGGAAAAAGGAGATAATAGAGTATGGAAAGTAAAGTGGAACGCTATGTTGAAAATTATGTTGTAACGAAAAATACGATGGCATTACTTCCTATTATTCTCAGTGAAAAGAAAATTGTTACGCGAGTCGTTGAAATGAATGATTCTTTTTTCGTATTTCAAAAACCTCTAGATATTATAGAAAGAAGTTGCCGAAAGCATGGCTCGAGTTTCTTAGGCAGAAAAGAAGGAACGAAAGAGTTAACTAATATCACACATAAAGCACCAATTGCGATTAGTCCTACAGATCAACTTTATTTTTTCCCTACCTATTCTTACTCTAGAAAAGAGTGCGCGTGGTTGTCTCATTTTTATATTGAAAGTAATAAAGAATTAAAAGATGGAAATCTTATTATTAGATTTATAAATGGCTTTGCTGTGAAATTAGAAATATCAAAAACTAGTTTTGAAAATCAACAAAATCGTACAGCGAAATTACGTACTGAATATGAAGATCGTAGGAAAAAACAAGGGAGCCCTTGTTTTAAAGAGATTGATAAAAAAGAGGAATCAACATTAAGACCCGCTTATGAGAGAGTGTATTTTGTTAAGGAAGGCGAAGTGTGAAAGGATGGGGGAATCCCCATTCTTTTTTTTATTTATCAGTCTTTGTCGATAAGGCGATATATTAGAAAAAACGAGTTGTAATTGATATGTTTAGAAAATCAACAGTGTAATTTCATGTGCCGATAAAAATATCGGAAAACCATCTAAATAACAAAACGAACGACACGTCCTGTCGAATATTGATAGATTATCATAGCTAAATAATGAAGGAATTCTTATGAAAGATATGGAAACTTTAATAAATACATCTCCATATGTCGTATCTACCATTTCCTCTTTCATATAAGCGATGATACAGTAGGGATAGTATTTAGAGTAAAGGGGTAAAGTGTAGAATGGATTTTCAGACAATCAAAGAGTATTTTTCACCAGAAAATATGGATCATATTGTTGAGAGTTATAAAGCGTTTGGACCACTTCTTGGTATTGGTTTACCGATGATAGAGGCGTTGATTCCAGCATTACCGCTTATCGTATTTGTACTGGCGAATGCTGTTGCATTTGGCTTTTGGCTCGGTTTTCTTTATTCATGGCTTGGATCAGTAATGGGTGCCTTACTTGTCTTTTTCATCATCCGCCATTTTGGCCGCAGTCGTTTCTTTTCGTTTGTAAATAAGCATGAGAGAGTACGAAAAGCAATGGGGTGGATTGAAAGGAAAGGATTCGCACCGATTTTTGTTATATTTTGTTTTCCGTTTACACCGTCAGCGCTAATAAATGTTGTCGCTGGTTTATCCCGAATTAGTGTAAAACAGTTTGGGCTAGCGTTAGCATTCGGAAAGCTTGTGATGATTTTTATTTTAACGTATATCGGTCATGATTTAATGTCATTTATTCATAATCCGGTGAAATCAGTCATTGTAGCGATTGGTATTTTTATTTTATGGTATGTCGGTAAGAAAATTGAAGTAAAGTTAGAATTACAGTAAGAATAGTCTTCTTTATAAGTGTAGGCTTCATTATTAAAGGATAAGGGGAGAAGCAGATGAAGAAAACTTTGAAAAAAGAAGGCATAGAGTGGATACGAACAATTTTAATTGGTGTATTATTAGCTGTATTTTTTCGAACGTTTTTCTTTTCAACGTATGTTGTAGAGGGGAAGTCAATGATGCCGACCTTGCAAGATGGCAATATGCTCGTTGTAAATAAGGTGAGTTATCAAGTTGGGGACTTGAACAGATTTGACGTTGTGGTGTTTCATGCGAATAAAAAAGAGGACTATGTAAAGCGAATTATCGGTTTACCTGGAGATCATATTGAATATAGGCATGATAAATTATATATAAACGGACAATTTATTGATGAGCCGTATTTAGAGAAGTATAAGAAAGAGATAAATGGAAGGCAACTAACAGGCGATTTTAAATTAGAAGAGTTAACGAAAGAAAAGCTGGTGCCACCCGGGTTTATTTTTGTAGTAGGTGATAACCGGCTCGGGAGCTGGGATAGTAGACACTTTGGCTTTGTAAAAGCTGATACAGTCGTCGGGAAAGTTGATTTGCGATATTGGCCAATTCAAGAGGTGCAAACGAATTTTTCAAAAGGTTGATATAATGAAGTAGAAGTATAGAAAAGACAAACAACTCAGTTTGTCTTTTTTCGTGTACTATAATACAATTATAGTAGCAAACTAACGTTCGTTATGTAAGTGAAAGGTGGGGTTACATGTCACTTCGATTTGTGATTGGTAGAGCGGGAAGTGGAAAAAGTACACTTTGTTTACGCGAAGTGCAAGAAGAGTTAAAACAGCGCCCGAGAGGGAAAACAATATTATATCTTGTGCCAGAACAGATGACATTCCAGACGCAGCAGGCGTTAATTGGAAGTGAGGATGTAAGAGGTTCTATTCGGGCACAAGTTTTTAGTTTTTCAAGATTAGCGTGGAAGGTGCTGCAAGAAGTTGGCGGAGCGAGTCGTCTTCATATTGATGAAGCTGGTGTACATATGTTACTCCGTAAAATTGTAGAGTCTCGTAAAGATGGATTATCGGTGTTCCAAAAAGCAGCGGAGCAAAACGGTTTCTTTGAACATCTTGGCAGTATGATTGCAGAGTTTAAACGTTACAATGTAACGCCATCTAACGTATATGAAATGTGGCAACAATTAGATGCGCATAGTAGCAGTGCCGAACAAAAGTTACTAGCGAATAAAGTGTATGATTTACAGTTACTATATGATGATTTTGAGCGTGCTTTAATTGGAAAATACTTAGATTCAGAAGACTACCTGCAATTGCTAGTGGAAAAGCTTCCGCAGTCTGAATATGTAAATGGTGCGGAAATTTATATAGATGGATTTCATTCATTCTCCCCGCAAGAGTTAGAGATTTTAAGGCAGCTTATGATTTGTGGAGCGAGAGTTACGATCACGTTAACGATAGATGAAAAAACGTTAGCGCAGCCAGTAAATGAACTCGATTTATTTTATGAAACGACGTTAACGTATGAAAAAATAAAACAAGTAGCGCGTGAAGAGAAAATAGAAATTGAAAAAACAATTCCACTTATAGAACAGCCGCGTTTTCATTCTCCGGCATTAGCGCATTTAGAAGCTCATTATGAAGCGCGTCCGAATGAGAAATTTAACGGTGAAGCGAGTGTAACGATTAGTACAGCTGCGAATTTACGAGCGGAGGTAGAAGGTGTTGCTCGTGAAATTCGTAAACTTGTCGCGGATGAAAAATATCGTTACCGAGATATTGCAGTGCTTCTTCGTAATGGGGAAAGTTATTACGATGTGATGCGAACGTTATTTACAGATTATAATATCCCGCACTTCATCGATGAAAAACGCCCGATGTCACACCACCCATTAGTAGAATGTATTCGTTCTGCACTCGAGATTATTAGTGGGAATTGGCGTTATGATGCGGTGTTCCGTTGCGTGAAAACAGAGCTTTTATATCCATTAGACGTAAGAAAAGAAGCGATGCGTGAAGAAATGGATGAATTTGAAAATTACTGTTTAGCGTACGGTGTACAAGGAAAGAGATGGACTGCTGAAGATCCATGGATGTATCGCCGTTATCGTTCTCTTGATGATACGAACGGGATGATTACAGACAGTGAACGTGAAATGGAAGAGAAAATAAATAGGCTACGTGACGTTGTAAGAACACCTGTTATTCGCATGCAAAAAAGGTTAAAGCGTGCAGGGACAGTTATGCAAATGTGTGAAGCAGTTTACTTGTTTTTAGAAGAACTGGATGTTCCGAAGAAACTAGAAGAATTACGTATACGTGCAGAAGAAAGTGGAGATTTCTTATTTGCGACAGATCATGAACAAGTATGGGAAGAAGTAATGAGCCTTCTTGATACATTTGTAGAGATGCTTGGGGAAGAGAAAATGTCTCTTTCTATGTTTACTGACGTTATGTCGACAGGTCTTGAGGCACTTCAATTTGCTAACATTCCGCCGTCATTAGACCAAGTGTTAATTGCTAATATTGATCACTCCAGGTTATCTGACGTGAAAGCAACGTTTATTATAGGTGTAAATGAGGGTGTCATTCCAGCAGCACCTATGGACGAAGGGATGCTTTCTGATGAGGAAAGAGAAGTTCTTGGTGCGGCAGGGATTGAATTAGCGCCAACGACAAGACAAACTTTGTTAGAAGAACAGTTCGTTATGTATCAAATGGTAACGAGAGCGTCTGAGAAGTTATACATTTCATGCCCGCTTGCAGATGAAGAAGGAAAGACGTTACTTGCGTCTAGCTTTATTAAGAAAATAAAAAGAATGTTCCCTAATGTGAAAGATTCATTTATTACGAATGACGTAAACGATTTATCACGTTCAGAACAAATTTCATATGTAGCAACGCCAGAAGTAACGTTATCTTACGTTATGCAGCAACTACAAACGTGGAAGCGATACGGATTTGAAGGGAATTTAGACTTTTGGTGGGACGTATATAATTTCTACGTAACTTCAGATGAATGGAAACAAAAAAGTAGCCGCGTCTTATCAAGTTTATTCTATCGAAATCGTGCGCAGAAACTAAGTACAGCAGTAAGTAGAGATTTATACGGAGATACAATTAAAGGAAGCGTCTCTCGTATGGAACTATTTAACCGTTGTGCATATGCTCATTTTGCGCAGCACGGTTTATCGCTTAGAGAGCGTGATATTTTCAAGCTTGATGCGCCAGACATAGGCGAATTATTCCATGCGGCATTAAAGAAAATTGCGGACAAGTTATTGCGTGAAAACCGCACTTGGGCGGATTTATCCATAAAAGAGTGTGAACATCTTTCTGTTTTAGTAATAGAAGAAATCGCACCGTTATTACAACGACAAATTTTATTAAGTTCAAACCGTCATTTCTATTTAAAACAAAAACTACAACAAATCATTTTCCGTACGTCAATCATTCTTCGTGAACATGCGAAGTCAAGCGGATTCGTACCAGTTGATTTAGAAGTGCCGTTCGGTATGGGTGGTACAGGATCGCTTCCGCCGATGGAATTCTCGTTACCAAATGGTGTGAAGATGGAAGTTGTCGGCCGTATTGACCGTGTTGATAAGGCAGAAGATGAAAACGGGACGTTCTTACGTATTATTGATTATAAATCAAGTTCAAAAGCGTTAGATTTAACGGAAGTGTATTACGGATTAGCACTTCAAATGTTAACGTATTTAGACGTTGTTACTTCAAATGCACAGACGTGGATGAAAAAAGGCCACGCAGCATCACCAGCTGGTGTACTGTACTTCCATATTCATAACCCAATTGTTGAGATGAAAGGTGACGCATCTGAAGCTGAGATTGAAAAGGAAATATTAAAGAAATTTAAAATGAAAGGACTCGTACTAGGAGATGCTGACGTTGTTCGTTTAATGGATAACAAACTTTCAACAGGAAGTTCAGATATTATTTCTGCTGGCCTGAAAAAAGACGGTAGCTTTAGTGCGCGTTCAAGTATTGCAAGCGAGCAAGAGTTTAACGTACTACAGAAATATGTACACCATACGTTTGAAAATATCGGAAAAGACATTACAGAAGGTGTTATTGATATTGCTCCTTATAAAATGGGAAATAAAGCAGCATGTACGTTCTGTAACTTTAAATCTGTTTGTCAGTTTGATGAGTCACTTGAAGATAATCGGTTCCGATCGTTAAAAGATATGAAAGATAGTGAAGCGATGGAGAAAATAAGAGAGGAGGTTGGCGGAGAATGATAGAAAATTGGCCTAAAAAACCAGAAGGTAGTCAATGGACGGATGACCAGTGGAAAGCTGTTGTAGCGAACGGACGTGATATTTTAGTTGCGGCTGCAGCTGGGTCAGGTAAAACAGCAGTATTAGTTGAACGTATTATCAAGAAGATTATTAATGAAGAAAATCCAGTCGATGTCGACCGCCTGCTCGTTGTAACCTTTACGAATGCAGCAGCGCAAGAGATGAAAAACCGAATTGGGGAAGCGTTAGAAAAGGTATTAATTGATGAACCAGGATCTCAGCACGTAAGAAAGCAGCTGAGCCTATTAAATAAAGCTTCCATTTCAACAATTCATTCATTTTGTTTACAAGTCATTAGAGGATATTACTACATGCTTGATGTTGATCCTCGTTTCCGTATCGCGAATCAAACAGAAAATGAATTGTTAAAAGAAGAAGTGCTAGATGACATATTAGAAGAAGAGTACGGAATCGAAGATAATACAATCTTCTTTGAACTTGTTGATCGTTATACGAGTGACCGTAGTGATGATGACTTACAACGTATGATTTTAGCGCTTCATACAGAGTCAAGAGCGCATCCAAATCCGGGAAAATGGCTTGATAAATTAGTAGAAGCATATGACGTAGAAGGAAAGACTATTGAAGATTTAGTATATGCTTCTTACTTATTAGAAGATGTGAAATTCCAGCTTGAAACAGCGGAACAGCATATTCGTAAGGCAACTGAACTCGCAATGCTTCCTGACGGTCCTGCTCCTCGCGTTGAAACCCTGCAAGCAGATGTAGCTTTACTTGGAACGCTATCATCAGCTGCTCGTGAGTCGTGGACAAGATTGTATGAAGCGATGCAAAACGTATCGTGGCAAACATTAAAGCGTATTAAGAAAAGTGATTACAATGAAGATGTTGTAAAACAAGTAGACTCTCTTCGTAATAAAGCGAAAGATGAAGTAAAGAAATTACAAGAAGAGTTATTTAGCCGCAAACCTGAAAGTTTCTTACGAGATTTTCAAGATATGCACCCTGTATTAGAAAAGCTTGTTCAACTTGTAAAAGTATTTACAGAGCGTTTCCAAGCGATGAAGCGAGATAAAGGAATGGTCGATTTCACAGATTTAGAGCATTTCTGTTTACAAATTTTAAGTGAACAAAGTGAAAATGGTGAAATGAATCCTTCAGCAGTAGCGCTTCAATATCGTAATAAATTTGCTGAAGTGTTAGTCGATGAATATCAAGATACGAACTTTGTACAGGAATCCATTATTAAATTCGTAACGAAAGATTCTGAGAGTGAAGGAAACTTGTTCATGGTTGGTGATGTAAAGCAGTCGATTTATCGTTTCCGACTAGCCGAACCAGGACTATTCCTAGGAAAGTATAAACGCTTCACACAAGAAGGGTCGGGCGGCGGAATGAAGATTGGCTTAGCGAAAAACTTCCGTAGTCGTCATGAAGTACTAGCAGGTACGAACTTTATTTTCAAACAAATTATGGGCGAAGAAGTTGGGGAGATTGACTACGATGCTGATGCTGAATTAAAGCTAGGTGCTAGCTATCCAGAAGGTGAAGATGTAGCGGCAGAGCTATTATGTATTCAGCAAACGGAAGAAGAAGTAATGGATGGAGAAGAAGGTGCAGAAGTCGAAAAAGCACAGCTAGAAGCTCGTCTTATGGCGCAGCGTATTAAAGCGATGGTTGATTCAGGTTATGAAGTGTATGATCGTAAAAATGATAGTATGCGCCCTGTACAATACCGTGATTTCGTTATTTTACTCCGCTCGATGCCGTGGGCGCCGCAAATTATGGAAGAGTTAAAATTGCAAGGAATTCCAGTATATGCTGACCTTGCGACTGGTTATTTTGAAGCGACAGAAGTAAATATTATGATGAACGTATTCCGCGTTATTGATAATCCGATGCAAGATATTCCGCTTGCAGCTGTACTTCGTTCACCGATTGTGGGACTAAATGATGAAGACCTTGCGACGCTTCGTGCTCATGGGAAGAAAGGGTCATTTTATGAAGTAATGAGCTCGTTCTTAAAAGGAGCACCGCTTGAAGAAGAGCAAGAACTTCATGATAAATTAGAGTGGTTTTATAATTTACTGCAAGGGTGGCGTGAATTTGCACGTCAACAATCACTTTCTGATTTAATTTGGAAAGTGTACGGTGAGACAGGTTATTACGACTTCGTTGGCGGTTTACCAGCAGGAAAGCAAAGACAGGCAAACTTACGCGTACTATATGACCGTGCAAGACAATATGAAGCAACATCATTTAGAGGGTTATTCCGCTTCTTGCGTTTTATTGAACGTATTTTAGAACGCGGTGATGATATGGGTACGGCGAGAGCCCTCGGTGAACAAGAAGACGTTGTTCGCATTATGACGATTCATAAAAGTAAAGGGCTAGAGTTCCCGGTCGTATTTGTAGCTGGACTCGGTCGTCGTTTTAATACACAAGACTTAATGAAGCGTTTCTTACTGCATAAAGATTTCGGTTTCGGTTCACAATTTATCGATCCGCGTAAACGAATTAAATATACGACATTATCGCAACTTGCAATTAAACGCAAAATGAAAATGGAATTAATCGCGGAAGAAATGCGTGTATTATATGTAGCGTTAACGCGTGCGAAAGAGAAGTTAATTTTAATCGGAACAGTTAAGGATGCAAATAAGGAAATGGAAAAATGGCTTGATGCGAGGGAACATAATGAATGGTTATTACCAGATCACATACGTGCCGGAGCGTCTTGTTATTTAGACTGGATTGCACCTTCATTATATAGACATCGTGATAGTGAAATGCTTCTTGAATTAGGACAAGGAAGTATTCCAAGTGAAATTTACGGGTATGACACTAGCTGGAAAGTAGAAGTTGTGGACGGTAATACGCTACTTGCACCAGAGCCAGTTCAAGAAGAGAAACAAGAATTGTTAGAAGCGCTTCGTGAGAAAAAGGCTGTTCCATTAGAAAGTGAACGGAAAGAAGAAGTGTATAACAGATTAATGTGGAAGTACGGATATGAGGATGCGACATCTCATCGTGCGAAGCAGTCTGTTACAGAAATAAAGAGAAATTATCAATCTGAAGAAGGTAGCGATAACGCCTTTATTAAAAAACTACGTGCACCAATTAAAACACGCCCGCGCTTTATGGAGAAAAAAGGGTTAACGTACGCAGAGCGTGGAACAGCAGTCCATGCCGTTATGCAGCATGTTGATTTGAAGAAGCCGATTACGGTTGAAGTTCTTCAAGAGCAAATTGCTGGAATGGTAAATAAGGAATTATTAACATTCGAGCAGGCGGAAGAAATAGCGATTGAAAAAGTAATTTCATTCTTTGACAGTGACTTAGGTAAAAGGGTATTAGCGGCAAAAAGTGTAGAGCGCGAAGTACCATTTACGATGATGCTTGCAGCAAAAGAAGCATATCAAGATTGGCAAGGGAAGAGTGAAGAAACGATTCTTGTCCAAGGGGTTATCGACTGCATGATTGAAGAGGAAGATGGCATTACGTTAATCGACTTCAAAACAGATACGATTGAAGGGAAATTCCCAGGCGGATTCGAACAAGCAAAACCAATTTTAGAAGATCGATATAAAGTGCAACTTTCGTTATATGCAAAAGCACTGGAGAAAAGCTTACAACATCCTGTGAAAGAGAAATGTTTATACTTCTTTGATGGGAATCACGTTGTAAATATTGAAGGATAGACAACAGAAAGGGGCTATAAAAAAATGACAACGTTAAGAACTTGTGAACAGGGACACGAGTACTATAAAAGTAGCGATTGTCCAACTTGCCCAACCTGTGAGAAAGAGAGAAAACCAAAAGAAGGTTTTCTCTCTCTTCTTTCAGCGCCAGCAAGAAGGGCATTAGAACACCGTGGAATTCAAACTGTAGAAGAACTCTCAAAATATAGTGAAAAAGAAATTTTAAAACTGCATGGTATGGGACCTGCGTCTTTGCCGAAGCTTAGACATGCTTTGGAGGAGAGCGGATTATCATTTAAATAAAATGAAATAGTGCCTCTTCACTACTTACTTGTTTATACTACTATTTGTGAACAGTAAAGCTCTTGATTATTAAAATTTCATTTTAATAATTTGAATTAGATAAAAGAAAAAAGTAGGAGAATATCTCCTACTTTTTTTACGCTGTTCCAATCTGATCTTGATCCGCCACATCAGAATCAAACGTATTTGTTGCACTAACACCGCTAAAAGTATTCACAACAAACCCAACATTGGAAGCTCCAGATCCGTTATAGGCTTTCGTGTTTTCTTTCGGAGACACGTTATAAAAATCTCCTAAGTTGAAAGAGCCGTTACTGTTTTGAACGACGAGATTTCCTACAACCGAAGGCATACCATCCACCTACTTTACTAAGCTTTTTAATTACTATATGAATTATTGTGCGGAAGGTTCATCCGTAATATATTGGCGGATTTGCATAATACGAGAGTTATTAAAAACATAATCAACATTTCCAATTTGAAAGCAACCAGAATTTAAAAGTGTCCGCAATTCAACATTATTAACTTCAATAAAAGGGCATTCATTTACAATGTTTAATTTTACATCTGTCGTTCGTTTTGGAATTGTAATGTGTTCATCTGTAAAGATTTCAAAAGCATCAAAGCGACCTTCTCCCCTTATATAACAAGGAATTTCACGGTGGACGGCAAGAGCTCTACTTTTTAATTCCATTTGGTTTGCATCTCCAACTTGAAATACGGCAGTAATCCCTAAAGAAATAATAGAAACATTTTGGACAATGGACACATGATGCAACATAATTTCTCAGTCTCCTTATTAACCTGGAGTAGGAGGGACATCTGTTACTAATGGTACAAATGGTCCCTCTGTAACAGTTTCGAATGGTGTATCGAGAATAGAAGATAGAATGAGGAGATTGGCATCTCCAATTAAAAAGAGTGCGGACGACGATACACCGTTCATTTTAATCTGTCCGACTTTTAACTCACGGTTTACAACGTTAAGGTTCATACATACTTACTCCTTTCGGAAATTTCCCGGTATGTGCTGAATAAAGGAGAGAAAGGCTTTGTCAATATCTTGTTTCATTGCCTGAATAATGATATCTCGTAAATAATCTGGATCTGTTGAAATACCTTCATATGATTGAACTTGTGATAAATAATAAGGGAGTCGATGCTCCATCTGTTTTTTTATGTCATCCACCATCATTTGTCGATACATTTCATCAAGCGGTGTTCTCTCTTCTTGTTCAAAATGTAGAATACGATTATATGCTTCTTCATCTAAGTATCGATGCATTTCTTGGAGGATACCTTGATAAAAGTCTGGATTTGTTTCGGTTTCAGGATTTACCTTCAATGTTTCTGTATCCACTTGAAAATCTTCAATTTGTTGTCCTTTTGCTGAAAATGGATTTAAGCCAATATTTAAAGTACCATTTAAATTTTCGACTTTTAATTGATCGAATTTGTATTCCACTTTTCCTACAGAAGAGGAGGGGCGATTTTTTAATTCGTTAAGCTCTTCTTGGAGTTGGCGTACTTGATCTTCTAAATTCAGGATGGCTGCTTGTTGTGTTTGAAGAGCTTGTTGAAGTTGGTGTAAGTAAGTATATATATCTTGATTCATTTGTGAAACCTCCTTTTCAATAGGGAGGGTAAAAATATTCCTGCTATATATTTATGACAAGGATGTCTTAAGAAGAACTAGTTGATGGTTTGATAGAAATAATTTGTCCTTTTGCCTGTAATGGGCGAAGTGGCTCCGTAAATCCGCCCGTATTTGAAAATTTAGATAGGGCTTTAATACTTCCAGCAGTACCAATTTGGAATACAGAAGAGGTTGTGATGCTATCAATTTTAATACTGTTGATGATGATACTTTGGTTTACATACAAATTCAATGCAATCGCCTCCTTTAAGTTGAGCCAATTATCGCTTGATCGATTACATCTGAATCGTTGACAGTCGTTGCACTTTGATAATTGTAGACAGAAACGTTATCTCCAACGTTGAAAGAGCCGGCCCCGGCGAAAGCGCGTGAGTAACTAATAGGCCTAATCGCAAATACATCTCCGATATGAAAAATACCACTTGATCCAATATTGACGATGCGGATATGTCCGACCATAGCTGGCATACAAAACACCTTTCGTTTTTAAAATTTTCTTTTCTACTATTGTATGGGCGTTTCTAATAAAATGTGTGTTTTTTTTGAAATAAAAGAAACACACGCGTTATTGCGTGTGTGTGTTGAACGTTTGAGTAGGGTGGAAATTCGTATGTACATGACAAATTACATTTAAGAGCCTGTCCAGTTCTTGGCTACAATCCACTGTTCTTTGAGAAGTCATTCCGTAGCGTTCAGCAAAATAGATCATTTTTTCACGTTTTTTTTCAATAGCTTGCTCAAACATTGAAATCGGCTCCATCTCTAAATGAAATTTTTAGTATATATGTAGTACATATTATACAAAAAAATCATAAAAAAGAAATGCCTTCGCTAAAAAAAGTAAAATTTCTACATTTTATGCTAAATAATGAATAAGTAACGAATAAGGTGCGAGAAGAATATTGTAAAAATTAGCGTGCATGAGAAGGTTTTTTTCTTGCGGATGCGAATACAATTAAAGGGCATGAGTTTTAGGATGGAGAGTGGAAATATTGCGTTTTGTAACGGCGAAGAAAGAAGAAAAGGTATTTGTAGGTATTGTGGATGAAGAAGAAGAAAAGGTATTACACTTAAGAGAAGCGCAAAGACAAAAAGGGGAAAAGGTTACAATCCCTATTACAATGTTAGAGTGTATTGAAAGAGGGACTGAATGCTTTGAGAAAGTATGTGAAATTGTAAATTGGGCAAAAGAGAACGGGGAAGCGACGTATTATCCGTTAACAGAGGTGAAAATATTAGCGCCGATTCCAAGGCCAAGAAAGAATATTTTGTGCGTTGGAAAAAACTATCGTGAGCATGCGGTAGAAATGGGCGGAGTAGAGTCTATTCCAGAAAATATAATGATCTTTACGAAAGCACCAACAACAGTTATTGGCATAAATGAGCAAATTAATGGTCATCCTCACGCAACGGACGAACTAGATTACGAAGGAGAACTAGCTATCATTATTGGTAAGCGAGGGAAGCAAATTAAAAAAGAAAAAGCGCTTGAGCATGTTTTTGGTTATACGATTATAAATGATGTAACAGCTCGAGACATTCAAAGAAAACATAAACAGTTTTTCCTTGGGAAAAGCTTCGATACATTTTGCCCGATGGGACCGTATTTAATTCATAAATCGGTGGTTAATGCGCCGAATGAATTACACATTGAAACGGTAGTAAATGGAGAAGTAAGGCAAACTTCCAACACAAATAAAATGATTTTTTCGATAGAAGAAATTATTTCAACGATAAGCAAAGGAATGACTTTAGAACCAGGCGATATTATCGCAACAGGAACCCCGGCTGGTGTCGGAAAAGGTTTTACACCACCGAAGTTTTTACATGCTGGTGATGAAGTGGTCATTACAGTAGAAGGAATTGGTACTTTGCGAAATGTAGTGAAATAAAGAAAAGAGCTATCTTGTATAAAGATAGCTCTTTTCTATGGTCTCGGATTATAGAGGTAATCGATAACGGCAAAAGTGTAAAGACCAATGAATGCAAGTGTACAAATGCCAAATAATATAACCGCGAGTGCGCTTTTTTCTCGTCCGAAACCAATGATAGTAAGAATAACAGCAGTCCAAAATGATGCTTTCAGTAGTGTGAATGTAGTAGGAGTTGAGTAATGAAGCCATGTTGTGGAAAGTAGGAAGCTAAAGAATGTAACTAAAATAAAAGATGTAGCTAAATAGTTAATCTGTTTACCATATCTTAATAGCATATCGCACCTCCTTTATAATTCAAAAATACAGAAAATTACAATTTCATCTTAATATAAATGAATATAAAAAGAAAGAGGTTGTCCCAACATGTTGGACAACCTCTCTATTATTACGATAATACAGCTTTAATTTTTTGGAATGCCCACTCTAAATCTTCTTCAGAGATTACTAGAGGTGGTGCGATACGAATTACGTTTTCGTGTGTTTCTTTACATAGTAGCCCAGCTGCTTTTAGTTGTTCACAGTAAGGACGAGCTGGCTCGTTTAATTCGATACCGATGAATAAACCTTTACCGCGAACTTCAGTGATCATTGGGTTATCAATTTCTTTTAATTGCCCAACTAATTTTTCTCCTAATTGAAGAGAACGCTCTGTTAATTTTTCTTCTTCTAACACTTCAAGGGCTGCGATAGACACAGCACATGCAAGTGGGTTACCACCGAATGTAGAACCGTGAGAACCTGGCTCAAATACACCTAAAATGTCGCGGTTTGCTGCAACGCAAGAAATCGGGAACACACCGCCACCAAGTGCTTTACCAAGTATGTACATGTCAGGAGTTACATCGTCCCAGTCACAAGCGAATACTTTACCAGTACGGCCTAAGCCTGTTTGAATTTCATCTGCTACGAATAAAACGTTTTCTTTTTTACATACTTCAAGAGCTTCTTTTAAGTAACCAGCTGGTGGGATGTTAATTCCTGCTTCACCTTGAATTGGCTCTAAAATGAATGCTGCTGTGTTTGGTGTAATTGCGGCTTTTAATGCTTCTAAATCACCGTAAGGAATTACAACGATGCCAGGAAGCATTGGACCAAATCCACGCTTGTACTCTTCATTTGAAGACATAGAAACAGAACCCATTGTACGTCCGTGGAAGTTATCTTCACAAACGATGATTTCAGCACGGTTTGCTTCTACTTTCTTCACATCATAAGCCCAGCGACGAACTGTTTTAATTGCAGTTTCAACAGCTTCAGCACCTGTGTTCATTGGAAGTACCATTTCTTTATTAGTTAGTTTCGCAACTTTTTCGTACCAAGGACCTAATTGATCGCTATGGAAAGCACGAGAAGTTAACGTAACACGATTAGCTTGGTCAATTAAAGCGTTAATAATTTTCGGGTGACGATGACCTTGGTTTACTGCAGAATATGCACTTAATAAGTCCATATAGCGGTTTCCTTCAGGATCTTCTACCCAAACACCTTCTGCTTTAGAAATAACGATTGGAAGTGGGTGATAGTTATTTGCTCCATATGTGTCTGTAAGTTCGATAATATCCTTAGTTTGAATCATGATTGTTCCCCCTTTTGTTATTACAAGAAGTTTGTAAATACTCTAAATATTATAGCATTTAAATGTAAAAAAGCGAAACATTTCCTGAAAATAAATGAACATGTTATCATATAGAGTGAAAAAGTGTGAAAAGAGGAGGTAAGGGATACGATGGTACATATGCATATTACAGCATGGGCGTTAGGTTTAATTTTATTCTTCGTTGCGTATTCACTTTATTCAGCAGGAAGAAAAGGGAAAGGTGTACATATGGGGCTTCGCCTAATGTATATCATTATTATTGTGACAGGCTTCATGTTGTACATGAGTATTGTGAAGACAGCAACAGGTAGCATGCACATGTGGTATGGCTTAAAAATGTTAGCTGGTATTTTAGTTATCGGTGGAATGGAAATGGTTCTTGTGAAAATGAGCAAAAACAAACCAACAGGGGCGGTTTGGGGCTTATTTATTGTTGCGCTAGTAGCAGTATTTTACCTTGGGCTGAAATTACCGATTGGCTGGAAAGTATTCTAATAAAAAATAAAGCCACCTTATAATCTCAAAGACTTGGGAGCTAAGGTGGTTTTTACTTTTTATGTCGCATCGATATGTAACTCTTCTCCATTTACTTTCGTAAAACGGAACATGTTTTTATTGGATGTAGTGTGACGGACGAAATGATGCTGTAGTGTACAGATCATCTCTTCGTTATCAAACAAAAGAATATTTACTCCTTCGCGTGACTCCTCTTTCGGCAAGAAGGATAAATAATTATGACAATACATGCAATCATATAAAGAGTAGTGAAGTGATTGCAATGATTCGGTTAATAATGTGAACACAGAGTCAGGTAATTCCTCGAGCCATTCATTATAGCTAAGAAGTAATTTTTTTCGAATACGTATCATTTCCCCGTTTTGCAGGTGGTGCTGTTCGTTAGCGATTTGTAATATATCTTGTTCATAGAAACGAGCTGGTAGCCAGTTGTTGTTATATAAAATCTCAAAACCATCTTCGGCAATATCTTCTAATAAAAATGCTTCATCATTTTCATCATCAAAGAATACCCATTCATTGTTTATATATTCTACATTACCGACTGTATGAGCGCGGGGCTGGTTATATAAAATATGGTTACGTTGTATCATACATGATTTCTCCTTTATGAAAAATAGTTATTCCTGTTATAGACAGTTCGTGCATTCTTTATAACTAGACACATCTAGACATAGGTGGGCATACAATAAAACACGTTTTACTGAGTGAGAATGCTATTCCATATGTGGATAGTAGGTTATTGTCAAGTTTTCCATTTTTTGATCCGCACTCTTAGGGTGGGGATTACTGCACGTTCAAGAAAAGAAATAAGATGGAAGGATGATTTATATGTGCGGGATTACAGGGTGGGTGGATTATAAACGCTCATTAGAAGGAGAAAGAGATGTCGTTACGAAGATGGCTGAGACGTTAGCGAAACGTGGTCCGGATGATAATAAAGTTTGGATTAAAGGCAATGTCGCATTTGGGCATAAACGTTTAATCGTTGTGGATCCTGAGGGTGGTAAACAACCGATGACTTGTTTAAAAGATGAAACGAATTACGCCATTTGCTATAACGGTGAACTTTATAACACAGAAGACATTCGAAAGGAATTATTAAGAAGAGGATATACGTTCAAAGGTCATTCTGATACAGAAGTATTATTAGCTTCTTATATTGAATGGAAAGAAGAATGTGTCGATCATTTAAACGGTATATATGCGTTTGCTGTATGGGATGAACAGAAAGAACAAGTATTTATTGCGCGAGATCGACTAGGTGTAAAACCGCTATTTTATAAATATGATAGTGGGCGATTACTATTTGGTTCAGAGTTAAAAGCGATACTGGCTCATCCAGATGTGAAGGCGGAAGTAACGTTAGAAGGATTATCCGAAATATTCGGTCTTGGACCATCGAGGACACCTGGTCATGGTATTTATGCTGGTATAAAAGAATTACGTCCAGGTCATGCGATGACATTTTCAAAGAACGGTTTATGTATATGGAGATATTGGAATGTAGAAAGCAAAAAACATGAAGATTCCTTTGAAGAAACAGTAGAGAAAACACGCTTTTTATTACAAGATGCGATTACAAGGCAGCTTGTTTCTGATGTACCACTATGTACTTTTTTATCAGGTGGTGTAGATTCGAGCGCTATTACAGCTATTGCAGCGAAAGAATACGAGAAATCAGGAAAAGGGCAATTACACACGTATTCTGTTGATTACGAAGATAATGACAAATACTTTAAAGCGAATGCGTTCCAGCCAAATTCAGATGCTCCGTTTATTAATTTAATGACTGAGACATTTCAAACAACCCATCATCGCTGCGTCATTTCGAATGAAAAATTAGCAGAGTATTTAACTGAAGCAGTACTAGTTCGTGATTTGCCTGGTATGGCAGATATCGATTCGTCATTATTATGGTTTTGTCGTGAAATTAAACAAGATTTTGTCGTCGGTTTATCTGGGGAATGTGCAGATGAAATATTTGGTGGATACCCGTGGTTTTATAGAGAAGATGATTTACAATCGAGTGCCTTTCCGTGGATGCGCTCTACAGAAGCGCGTGAACAACTGCTAAAGAAAGGATGGAGAAATAAATTAAATTTACAACAATATGTACAAAGGCGCTATGAAGAGTCGATTCAAGAAGTTCCTATTTTAGAGGGAGAAAGTCCGCTAGAAGCAAAAAGACGCCAATTATTTTATTTAAATATGGTATGGTTTATGACAACATTATTAGACAGAAAAGACCGCATGAGTATGGGGGCAAGTTTAGAAGTACGTGTTCCATTTGCAGATCATCGCCTTGTCGAATATGCGTGGAATATTCCTTGGGAAATGAAAATGTATAAAAACCGCGAAAAAGGTCTATTACGTAAGGCGTTAGAAGATGTACTTCCACATGACATCTTATATAGAAAGAAGAGTCCTTATCCGAAAACGCACAATCCACACTATACAAAAGCAGTAACAGTATGGCTTCAAAATCTATTAACGGATAAAGGTTCAATTTTACACGAATTGTTTGATAAAGAGCAGTTGAACAGATTAATTCAGTCTGGTGGCAGTGCATTTCAAACACCATGGTTTGGTCAATTGATGACTGGGCCACAGCTTTTAGCTCATTTAGCACAAATTCACGTTTGGTTTAAAGAATATGGGGTAAATATTAAGGAATAAGGGAAAAGCGGCTTACAATTATGTAAGTCGCTTTTTATTAAATAAATTGTCATATAAAATTCAAAATCACCTTATAAATAATACTTAATTAGAATTATTATTTTGACGTACTTATTATTGCTTGTTATAATTGGAAACAAACGTTCTGAAAAGGATTCTCATTTATAAAATTGAGGTGTTATATAGATGACAAAGAAAAAAATAGGTTTACTCGTAATGGCGTATGGAACACCAGAATCATTAGACGATGTAGAGGCATATTATACACATATCCGTCACGGGCGTAAGCCGTCAGAAGAAGCGCTTGAAGATTTAATTGGGCGCTATAAAGCGATTGGTGGAATTTCGCCGCTTGCAAAAATTACGAAAGAGCAGGCGCATAAATTAACAGATTCAATGAATAACATATTTACAGAGTATGAATTTACTTGTTACTTAGGTTTAAAACATACTGCGCCATTTATAGAAGATGCTGTAGAGGAAATGAAGCGAGATGGAATTGAGCAGGCAATTAGTATTGTGTTAGCGCCGCATTATTCGACTTTTAGCATTAAAGCGTATAATGAGCGCGCAATTTGCCTATCAAAAGAAATAAAAGGTCCTGTTATAGAACCGATTGAGCATTGGTACGACGAACCAAAATTTATTTCTTATTGGGCAGATCAAATAAAAGAGACGTTTACTAATATTATAAATAAAGAGAAAGCCGTCGTAATTTTTTCGGCGCATAGTTTGCCAGAAAAAATTATTGCAGCAGGAGACCCATATGTAGAGCAACTAAAGCATACTGCAGATTTAATTGCAGAAGCTGCAAATATTCAAAACTATACAATTGGTTGGCAAAGTGCTGGGAATACTCCAGATCCATGGATTGGTCCAGATGTGCAAGGTTTAACGAAAGATTTATATGAAGAGCATGGGTATGAATCTTTCATATATTGTCCAGTTGGTTTTGTG
Source organism: Bacillus sp. FG16 (assembly GCF_057809515.1). NCBI lineage: Bacteria > Bacillati > Bacillota > Bacilli > Caryophanales > Bacillaceae > Bacillus > Bacillus sp. FG16. The sequence continues at coordinate 34,811 of NZ_JBMDKC010000027.1, read as the reverse complement.
GCGGAGCATTTAGAAGTTTTATATGACAACGATTATGAGTGTAAAGTTGTAACTGATGAATTAAATGCCAAATATTTTAGACCAAGTATGCCGAATGCACAATCTGCATTTATCGACTGTTTGGCTGAAATTGTTTCAAAAAAAGTGAAGGAAATAGTTGACAAAGGTTTAGTTTTGAATAATAATTAGTTTATAATAATTTTAAATAAATAATAATTACTATGAAAGAAAGAGGAGGATCCCCCTAGATGAATCCAAATAATCGCTTAACAACAAACCAAGGTGCTCCAGTTGGAGATAACCAAAATTCTCGTACAGCTGGTCGTCGTGGACCAGTATTATTAGAAGACTATCATTTAGTAGAAAAACTTGCGCACTTTGATCGTGAACGTATTCCGGAGCGTGTTGTGCATGCACGTGGTGCAGGTGCTCACGGTGTATTCGTAACGAAAAATAGTATGAAGCAATATACGAAAGCGGCATTTTTACAAAATGAAGGAACTGAAACGCCTGTATTTGTTCGTTTTTCAACGGTTATTCATGGTCAAGGTTCTCCTGAAACAGCACGTGACCCACGTGGGTTCGCTGTTAAATTTTATACAGAAGAAGGAAACTACGATATCGTAGGTAATCATTTACCGGTTTTCTTCATTCGTGATGCAATTAAATTCCCTGATATGGTTCATTCTTTAAAACCAGCACCGGATACAAATATTCAAACGCCAGATCGTTATTGGGATTTCATGACGTTAACTCCAGAATCTACACATATGATGACATGGGTATTTTCTGATTACGGTACACCAGCAAGCTATCGTGAAATGGAAGGTTTCGGCGTCCATTCATTTAAATGGATTAATGAAGAAGGTAAAATTGTTTACATTAAATACCACTGGAAACCACAACAAAGTGTACGTAACTTAAGCGCAAAAGAAGTGCAAGAAGTACAAGGAAAAGACTTCAACCATGCAACTCGTGACTTGTTCGATGCAATTGAAAAAGGAAATTATCCGAAGTGGGATTTACACGTACAAGTGATGCAACTAGAAGAAACGGATTCTTTAGATTTCGATCCATTAGACCCAACGAAAGTATGGCCAGAAGATCGCTTCCCATTAATGGAAGTAGGGACGATGACGTTAAATCGTAACCCGAAAAACTTCTTCGCAGAAGTAGAGCAAGTGGCGTTCTCTCCAAGTGCAACTGTAAATGGTATTGAACCATCTGAAGATAAATTATTACAAGGTCGTTTATTCTCTTATCCAGATACACAGCGTTACCGTCTGGGGGCAAATTATTTACAAATTCCAGTAAACTGCCCGTACGCAGCTGTTAACAACCAACAACGTGATGGCGCGATGCAAATGAATCAAAATCCATCTACAATTAACTACGAACCGAGCCGTCATACTGAAAATCCAGTTGAAGACAAGGCTTACCGCGATTCAACTATGAAAGTAGAAGGTTATGTATCTCGTGAAAAAATCGAGAAACCAAATGACTTTAAACAAGCAGGTGAGCGTTACCGTTCATTCTCTAAAGAAGAGCAAGATAACTTAATTGCAAACTTAACAAATGACTTAAAAGACGTAAATGAACGCACGAAATTACTAGCTGTTTGTAACTTCTTCCGTGCAGATCAAGAATACGGTATGCGTTTAGCGCAGGCATTAAATGTTGATATTACGCAATATGTAGGAAATGCTCCGAAATAAATAGGAAAAGACGACCGGGTTTCGGTCGTCTTTTTTGTATAAAGTTATGTGGGGTATTTTGCTTGTAAATTATGTCGGAATTTGTTTGTAAATCGATATGTTGTGTCGAACCGTTGATATATTGAAAGAAACAATCGATATATTTGAAAAATCGTTGATATATCCAAAAAACCGTTGATATATTTACATTTATACTAGGTGGGGTATGTTGCCCGTTGCGCAAAAAAGAGATGCAATCTATTACTAATAGATTGCATCTCTTTTTTAGTTTACTCGTTCTGCATGTTCATAAGCCTTCTCGCCATGCATCGAAATATCAAGTCCCATGTGTTCCTGGTGCTCATCTACCCGAACAGGGAGGAAGAAGTTAATCGCTTTAATAATGGCATACGTCATTATTATTGTGAATGCATATGTTGCTCCAATTGCTACCAGTTGTTTAAACAGTAAAGCGGCATTTCCGTAAAATAATCCGTTTGCACCATCTCCGTTTATGGTAGTGGTTGCAAATAGTCCTGTTGCAATACCGCCCCAAGTTCCTCCGATGCCGTGGCATCCAAAGGCATCAAGTGTATCATCATACCCGAATTTTGTTTTTAAGAAGAAAACGGCGCCAAAGCATAATATACCACCAATTGCTCCGATAAGAAGGGCGGAGAAAGGTGTAACGAACCCGCAAGCTGGTGTAATAGCGACTAGACCAGAAACAACTCCGCAAGCAGCTCCCATCGCGGTCGGTTTTGATTGGAAGAACCATTCAGAAAGCATCCAAGTTAGAGCGGAGGCAGCAGCGGCTATATTTGTATTAATAAATGCAGTTAAAGCTACGTCGTTTAAGGATAATGCGCTGCCGACGTTAAAACCGAACCAGCCAAACCATAATAAGCCTGCGCCTAACATTGTAAATGGCAAATGGTGAGGAGAAGAACCATTTATGTTTTTTCGTTTTCCAAGGAAAATAGCTAATACAAGACCAGCAACTCCGGAAGTGATGTGAACGACGTTTCCGCCAGCGAAGTCTAGTGCCCCAAGTTCCCTTAGCCACCCGCCGACGCCCCATACCCAATGAGCGACAGGATTGTAAACGATCGTTGTCCATAGAAGGATAAAAATAAGAAAGGCAGAAAATCGCATTCTTTCAGCGAATGCACCTGAAATTAAAGCTGGAGTTAAAATGGCGAACATGAGTTGAAACATCATGAATAAATTGTGAGGAATAGTAGATGAGTAGTCTGGATTTGGTGCGTAGGTAACTCCGTTTAGCCCGAACCAATCAAGTGTACCGATAATCCCGTGCCAATCTGGTCCGAATGATAAAGAATAGCCGATAACAATCCATTGAATCGAAACGATAGCCATTGCGCTATAACTATGCATCGTTGTACTGAGTACATTTTTGCTGCGAACCATACCTCCATAAAAAAGTGCCAATCCTGGTGTCATCAACATGACCATTACTGTCGTCATAAACATAAAAACCGTATCTCCCATATTCATGATTTCCCCTCCTATAATGTTAGAAAAAATAACATCATCTTGTTATGTTTCATATCATATTCGAAATTAAATTAAAAATCAACTAAAAATTCAGAAAATTATATACATGATGTTAGAAAACCTGACATGTATTATTTTGTGAGGATTGAAATCGACATATGCGTTTCATTCGGAAAATTGGTATAATATTCTTACAATTAAAAAACTTGGGGGATGCGTGTGGGAAAAATACGGACTAGGAAACTATTCATTTGTTTTTGCTTAGCTGTTATTTTGTTTGTACCAATACATACTTTTGCAGACGAAAAAAGAGAGTGGCGAGACGAAGTTATCTATTCCATTATGATTGATCGCTTCAATAATGGAGAACCGAAAAATGACAAACAGTTAGAAGTTGGCAATTTGGAAGGGTATCAGGGTGGAGATATAAGAGGGATTATAAAAAGACTGGATTACATAAAAGAAATGGGTTTTACTACCGTTATGCTTTCGCCACTTTTTGAAAGTGGAAAGTACGATGGATTAGACGTGCGCAATTTTCAAAAGGTAAATGAACATTTCGGAACAGAAAATGATGTGAAAGAACTTATCCAAAAAGCGCACGCAAAAGGAATGAAAGTTGTACTTCAATTTCCACTTGGGGGAAACGAACAGCAAGTCATCGACGCGTTGAAATGGTGGGTCGAAGAAGTTGATTTAGATGGCAGTTATGTGATACATAGTGAAAAAAAATCGGATGCTTTTTGGGATGGCGTACAAAAAGACATGCAAGCAATAAAGAAAGATTTTCGTATTATGACAGAGGAAGATAGTGAGTATAACGAAAAAATAGTAGAATCGTTTTCCAAAGTGGATGTATCGGTGAAACCTTTATATGATGTGAGTAAAAAAGACGGGGAATCCATTATATTTTTAGATAATCAAGATACAAAAAGATATGCTCGTATTGCAAAAGAGCATATGAATTATCCGCCATCTCGTTTGAAACTAGCTCTCACATATTTATTAACATCACCGGGTATTCCGAATTTTTATTACGGAACTGAAATTGCATTAGATGGAGGAAGTGTACCCGATAATAGACGATTAATGGATTTTAAGTCAGACGAAAAATTTATGCAGCACATAACAAAACTAGGTGAACTTAGACAGGCGAGACCGTCTTTACGACGCGGTACGTTTGAGCTACTGTATGATAAGAGCGGGATGAGTATACTAAAACGAAAATATAAAGATGAAGTAACTTTAGTAGCAATTAATAATACGAAAGAAACACAAAAAGTCTCCTTACCTGCAAGTGCGATTGGTGAAAAACAAGAGTTAAGAGGATTGTTAGAAGATGAAATTATAAGAGAAGAAAACGGAAAGCTTTATCTCGTTTTAAAGCGTGAAGAATCAAATGTGTATAAAGTTAACGGAGAAACAGGTGTGAATTGGTTATTTATCTCCTTAATCGTTGGGGTGAATGTATTATTTATTGCGTTTTTAATTACAGTTAAAAGGAAACGTAGATGAGATGAGAAGTTACGCACTCTATGTTCATGTCTTCTTATTGTATTTGTAAGTTTGTTCGGGGGGGACAGGTTAGGGAGAAAGTTTCTTCCTAACCTGTTTTTGTGTCAATACGGATAGAGAAAGACCTTTGAAACAAACAATAATTGCAACTATATTAATTTTACATTACATTAAAAGTTAGAGAATACTCTTATACTAATACAGTGCTAAATAGTAGGTGGGAAAATGGAATTTTACGATTTGGGTATTACTATTAAAGAGCTTAGAATTAAAAAAAATATATCACAATCCGAATTATGTCATGGAATATGTTCACAAAGTCAAATTAGCAAAATAGAAAAAGGTGTGATTTATCCATCTAGTATATTGTTATATCAATTATCAGAAAGACTTGGTATTGACCCAAATAATATATTTGCACTAACTCAAAATAAAAAATTAAAATATGTAGAAAATGTAAAATGTGTAATAAAAGATTGCTTAAAACAAAAACAATATAAAGAACTTTATGAAATAGTGAAAAAAGAGAAAGATGAAAAAAATTTCCAGGCAAAAGAAGATAAACAATTTCTACTATGGCATGAAGCAATTGCTGTATTTGAGGTGAACAGATCCATAAAAACTGCTTTAAAGCTTTTAAATAGTGCATTAAAACTAACTTTAACCAATGTTGATTTTTTATCAGAAAGAGAAATAGATATTATGCAGACAATGTCTATATTTTATGCGGAAAATAAAGAATATGATAAAAGTATTACTATATTAGGAAGATGTTTAACTAATTTTAATAAGTTAGATTTTCCGAGAGATAAAGCGATTAAATTAAAAATTATTTTTAATTTAGCGAAATGTTTAGGTATGACCTATCAATATGAAGAGGCGGTAAAATACATTGATAAAGGCATCAAATTAGCTATTAATCTAAATACTTTATACTTATTAGGTGAACTGTACTATTTAAAAGGATGTAATTTATTAAGATTTAAACAACAGAATGAAGAAGATATTGCAAATAACATGGAAAAAGCATTATTTATATTTGAACTAACAGAAAAAGAAAATCTGATAAAAGTGGTTAAAGAAAAATATTTTGAAAACCAAACTGAAAAAAGTCATTCATAATACATTTGAAAATCACTTGAAATATAATAAAACCTACAGGGGAAATCCCTGTAGGTTTTACACTAATAAACTTGCTTCTAAAATATTAGTGTTTAATATAAATTTTTGAATAAGAGTTTACTTAGTGTACTTTTTATTTTGAAGTCTGCATCTTTATTAACAATTTATGCTTCTTTTTAATTCCATCCAAATATTATTAAAAATGAGATGGTTCAAGTCGGAGGAAGGCACTTTGAGGTGTCTTTTTTTTATGACCTTTATCATTAACTATTTAATGTTTTTTAAATGATTACATGACATATTTTTTTTGTACCAAGCTTTGTTGATACAGTTAGACTTATCCGTTAGTGTATTCGTATTATTAGAACATCCTACAGTATTTAGGGAGAATGTGGCCAATAAAAACCATAATATTAATTTCTTCAAATAACCACTTCTAACTCTTTTTTAATTAACATTTTTTAAAATACTTATTAATTTTACATTACATTAAAGGTTGGGAAATATTCTTATACTCATAAATTGTTACGTTTTGGCGAGGAGAGGAATTATGAGTTATAGCAATTTTTAAGATGACTTTGGCCTAGGATGTAATTACTAAGAAAAGTAATTCAAATCGAAGGAGAAACGTCTTAAGGTGTCTTTTCCTTATTTTCAATTTACTTAGCAATTTTTACCGCGTATACCCTTTTTCTATGGTTTGTTCTTGTAATATTGTCTCTACAAGGCTAAAAAGAAAACTCCTCTAATTAAGAGGAGTTTTCTTTTTAGCGGTAGTTAATGAACTGTACGTCGATTGGTAAATCAGCGCTACGAACAGCTGCGATTACGGCTTGTAAGTCATCACGGCTTTTCGCTGTAACACGTACTTGATCGTCTTGTACTTGTGTTTTTACTTTTAATTTCATTTCTTTAATGATGTTGTTAATTTTTTTAGCGTTATCTTTATCGATACCTTGTTGAAGTGTTGCGCGTTGGCGAACAGTGTTGCCAGTTGCAGCTTCAACTTTTCCGTAATCTAAGTTCTTAATTGGAACGTTACGTTTTACAAGTTTAGAAATTAAAACGTCTTTTACTTGGTCTAATTTGAACTCGTCGTCAGAAGTTAAAACTAGTACTTCTTTTTCTAATTTAATATCACTTTTACTTCCTTTAAAGTCATATCGGTTTTGGATTTCTTTTAATGCGATATTAATTGCGTTTGTTACTTCAGGTAATTCTACTTTCGAAACGATGTCAAAAGAACTATCTTTTGCCATAGTTAGCACCTCCAAATAAATTTCTAATCTTGTTATGTACTGTACATACTAAAGTATAGCTGAAAACGAGTCTAGACTTAAGTGTTTTCATACTTATATTCATGTAACCTCACTTTATTATAGTGAATTTTGGGCAGTTGGACAAATACAGGAAAAATCATGTTATAATTAACTTTTGTTTGGAATGATAAAAAAGATAATTTTATATATATAGAAGGGAATTAAAAAATATGTATTTGCAAATAGGATCGATTGAACAGGTAACTGTTTTACGCGAAACGGAAATTGGATATATGGTTGGGAATGAAGAAGAAGAAATTTTCCTACATAAAAACGAAGTAGCTGGAGAAATTGAAGAAGGCGATACGATTGATGTATTCTTATACCTTGATCACCAAAATCGTATTTCAGCAACAATGAAGGAGCCAATTATTACAACGTATGATTGGAACTGGGTAAAGGTTGTAGAAGTCATTCCTAGTTTAGGTGTGTTTGTTGATATTGGTGTATCAAAAGATATACTAATTCCAGCTGATGAGTTCCCGATTTATATGCCAGTATGGCCAGAAGTAGGCGACGAATTATATTGTACGTTAAAATTAACGAATCGTGATCGTTTAATTGCTCTTCCGGCAAGAGACAGTGATATGCAAGAAATTATCGTAGATGCAACGCCATCTATGCGTAATAAAAACGTAAATGGACGTGTATATCGTTCGCTTCAAGTTGGTTCATTCGTACTAACTGATGAGCATTTCCGTGCTTTCTTACACCATACAGAAAGAAAAGAACAAGTCCGCATTGGGGAGCGTGTAACGGGCCGTATTATTGACGTGAAAGATGATGGTACAATTAACATTTCACTTCTTCCTCGTAAAGAAGAAGGAATGGAAGACGATGCGGCAGTAATTTATGCATATATGGAAGAACGAGGCGGAGCAATGCCGTTTTGGGATAAGAGCCATCCAGAAGATATTAAAGAACGCTTTAACATGAGTAAAGCTGCATTTAAGCGCGCACTTGGTAAGTTGATGAAAGAAGAAAAAGTTTACCAAGAAGAAGGTTGGACTTACTTTAAGAAATAAAGTAAATGAAAAAAGAACTATTCTTTCTCTGAATTTTTAAGAGAAGGGATAGTTCTTTTTATTTTTAATAATGTATTCGCTCTATAAGGTAAACATTGAAAGAAGTAGGCAGGATGGAAGCTAAAGTTATAGAAGAGGTATGTTATAAAATTTTAAAAATATATGGTTAATTATTATATAGTTTTTTAAGTAAGATTTTGATTGTAGTATTTCTTATGTGATTCATTAAAAAGGATAAAAGAATATAAGAATATAAGAGATTTATCGCAGTGTTTGTACTGTTTATCCCGCTATTCACCGGGCAGTAAGATCCTCACTGATTAAAGTTTCACTTTATGTATAAAATCTTGATAGCTTTTACACTATGTTTTGAATTTTTACAACGCTGACAGTATTAAAAATATAAAATAATTAGGATGATTATATGCATATTTGGACACTAACAAATTGGCGGAAATATTATAATTTAGAAGAGAAGAGTCATCGCATGGGACTACGATTAAAATTCGATAAAGATGTTGATCCTGAAGTGAGAAGAGCTATTAAAGAGTTTTGCAAATGGATACGCCGAGAATATTTTTTCCCGATTAGAGTACCTATTTATGTGAAATCTTCATATAAAATAAAGGCGATGGATGGTGAGTTGGTCTATGGTACTTTCTTTGAACCATTTAATCGGAATGATGAGCCGTATATTCGTATTTCGACAGGAGATTATTGTGATGAGCTAGAGAAAAGAGGAAAAGATGATGCTTTGGGAGGATATTTGTTTACTATTGCGCATGAACTAACGCATTATTTCCAATGGATTAATGATATAAAACTAACGAGAATTGGATATGAGAGGCAGGCTACTACTTATTCAGGGTATATTATTGATGAATATAAAGAAACTAGAGAGCATCCGTGAAATAGAAACTTTATAGGTAATTGGAAGTATGATAATAAGCAATGTGCTTGAATGAATGCCCTAATATTTAGAGGTTATCTGGAAGTAGATATCTGAATTATCAAACGAAAGTGAGTGTGAGTAATACGCTTTGATAAAGAGGTGAGCATATGAAATTTTATAATGCCGTATATCTTATAATTTCTTATGATAGAGAACTTATCAATAAAAGTTGTATGATTGCGGGGATCACAAAAAAATTAACAATATGTAAATAAGTTTGGCCTACATTTCAGGATTATTGATTTTTTTCCTTGGTGTAATAACATGAAACTGGAAATGTTTTAATAGTTTCTGATGCATTTTGTATACTTTTAGTTACAAGTGATCGAGAGAGAATAGATGAGATATTGAAAGAGAGGTACGAAAATGCAAGGTAATGTACTGGAACAATTAATAAAGAGTCTCTCAGTATTATCCCTTGAAAAAGAACGCGAAATAGCAGCAGTTGATTTACATGATATATATGAGAGTGCTGAAAGGTTTGAAAAAACGCTTGAAAATATTATGAATTCGAAACATTCTAAAGAAGACTTAATAGATGCGTTAATTGAAGTGGAGATAGAATTAGATCACATCAATTGGCATTATAAAAGCTTGAAGAAACAGTTGAAAATATTGATGAAAGATTAAAAAGCACAACCTTATGTAAAAAGATAAGGTTGTGCTTTTTTTAATTTCCTTGCGGTGAAACAAGAGTAAATGTATCTTTCAAATCACTATCATTTATTTTAATATTTGCCTTTTTTAATTCATCTTGTAACAATTTTTGGCTGAATGTAGGATCAGCAGTACGTTCTTCCTCTAAGTTTTTGCGAATAGAGTTTTTTACCTCATCGTAAGGTTTTAGATCTTTTTTATCAGTTAATTTAATAACGTGATAACCGTTTGATGATTTTACGGGATTGCTAATTTGTCCAACATTTAGTTTGTAGGCAGCGCTTTCGAATTCAGGAGCCATTGTACCTGAATTGAAGTATCCAAGGTCTCCACCTTTATCTTTTGATAGTAGATCTTGTGATTCTTGTTTTGCTAATTCTTCAAATGAAGCACCAGCATCTAGTTTACTCTTTATTTCTTTCGCTTCATTTTCGTCACTTACTAAAATGTGACTCGCTTTAATTTCTGGCTTATAGTGGTCTTTTACGTCTTTTTCTGTAATGCTTTTCTTAATCGCTTCATTCATAGCAAGTTTGAACTTAATTTGATTTTTGAAATCCTCTTCATCTTTTAAACGATTGTTTTCTAATACTTTTTTGAATTGATCTCCATATTGTTTTTTTACTTTTTCTACTTCTTTATTTACCTCTTCATCAGGTACTTTATATTTTTTTGTGATGACGTCTTGTGCCATCATTTCGTATAGCATGTCTTTTCCGTAACGATCTTTCAATTGTTTTTCGAAGTCGTCCTTCGTAACAGTCGAGTCTGTTGCTGTGGCGACTGTAGCTGATCCGTTTTTTTGTCCGCAAGCAGATAGCATCAATATACTTATTAGTGCAGTAATAATGAAAATATGTTTCCCTCTCATGCCAACACCTCATCCGAATATGTTATCGCTATTGTAGAATATAGAAGTGAACATGAAGTGAATTTTTAATGTTTTTTTCCTTTAAAATGTAAAAAAGTACATCAACATAATTGTTGATGTACGATGGAATCAAAGGTGATCGGTCTTTTTAGAGTATGCACGTTTACCTTGCTGAATATTTTTTTGCTCTTGCTCATTTTTTTGTGTGCGTTTTGCATTATTATCGCGTGCTTTTTTGTCGTTATCACTCGTATGTGGCATATGTATCAACTCCATTTCTAAACGTTGTACGTTTATCATTTCCTTTTTCGTAAAGACTATGTATAGCGGTGCATTTATGAAGGGTAAAGGTGGATTCGAAATGGATTTGAAGTTGAATTATACTGAACTTATAAAGAAGTTAATCGTTGTAATCATCGCAGGTTTATTAAACGCGATTGGGATGAATTTATTTTTAACGCCAGCGAAAGTGTATGCGAGTGGCTTTGCTGGATTGTCTCAATTATTATCACAAATATTAGGTGATTTTTTATCGATTCACATATCTACAGGAGTATTGTTTAGCTTATTTAATATTCCTGTCGTTATTTTAGCGTGGAAAAAGGTTGGAAAGGCCTTCACCTTTTTTAGTTTTCTTTGTGTTATATTTATGACTTTGTTTCTAGAAATCATCCCTGTTAGAGCGGTTTCGAATGATATCATATTAAATGCGATTTTTGGCGGGATTATTTCGGCAATTGGAGTAGGGATTGCTTTAAAGTGGGGTGCTTCTACAGGTGGATTAGATATTATCGCCATGATTTTATCGAAAATAAAAGATAAGCCTGTCGGTACATACTTTTTCTTTTTTAATGCAATTATCATTATCGCTGCTGGCTATGTATATGGATGGGAAAAAGCGTTATATACGTTAGTGACTTTATATGTATCAACGAGAATTATTGATGCGATTCATACTCGTCATGTAAAGATTACAGCATTAATTGTTACGAAGAATGGGGCGGACGTAAGAAAGGCGATTCACTCGCGATTAGTAAGAGGGATTACAACGATACCAGCAACAGGTGCTTATACGAATGAAAATAAAGAAATGTTAATGATGGTTATTACTCGTTATGAGTTATACGAATTAGAGAGGATTATTAAACAAGTGGACCCAAGTGCATTTACAAATATACTGCAAACAGTTGGGGTGTTCGGATTGTTTCGGAAAGATTAAAGAGGACCAAAGTTGGTCCTCTTTTTTAATGTACATTCGTAATGTTTTGCAATTGCTCTTGCATTTCACGGAGCTGAACTTTTTCAACAATTGAAGAGTTTGCGTAAGCGGATTGCAAAGCATTTTTTGCTCTATACACGAGATCTTGTTGCTCAGTACCGCTTGAACAAGATACGGCATTTTCAACAGCATCTCTAGCTTGTTGGAATAGTAAGTTCCCCATTTAAACCCCTCCAAAAGAAGAGTTACTTCTTGCCTTTTCTGCCTCAGCTAATGTACCTCTGTACGGGAATCTTGCATCATGCTTCATAACAGCATCGGCTCCTTGTTGGATAAAACGTTTTGATTTGTTCTTTTTACCCATTTGAAAAACCCCCTTTATTTAGCTGAAAACAATCGACGCGATGTCTCATGCGTCTACTTATAGTATGGACATTTGGCAGGAAACTATAAGTAGGGAATTTTTAGATTACAACCCAAGAACCTCTTCTAAATATAAAGCAATACCATCTTCTTCGTTCGTTAACGTCGTATGGTTTGCGAGTGATTTTAATTCAGGTATGGCATTTCCCATTGCGATGCCGTGACCAGCAAATTCAATCATTTCAAAATCATTATCCTCATCACCGAAAGCGATAATTCGCTCTTGTGGAATGTTGTAATGACTAGAAATTTTTTGTAATCCAACCGCTTTATTTAATCCGCTTTTCACAATCTCAATAATCGGCCAAGGTGCGCCCCATTTTCTATGGTCGATTACTTCCGCGTGCATATCCGTTAAATGTTGACGAATTGCAGTGGAATGCTCGTCATGTGCATCAATTAATAAGCAGGTTGGATGATCGTTTAAAATATTTAATAAGTCTCCTGTAAAAATCTTAGGAGATCCGAATTCGAAAATATGTTTTTTATCTTCATCAATTTCACGAACATACACATCGTCCATAACTTCAGCGTATATATTTTTCACGCCGAAATCAAAGCAAGCTCGTACAATTTCTTGCGCTGTTGCTAGCTCAAGAGGGGAGTGATGTATACCCCAGTTTGAATCAAGAGGATGGTGTACGTACGCACCGTTAAAGTTTACGATAGGTGTATTCAGACCGAGTTCTTTATAGTAATCATAACTAGCGCGGAATGGACGTCCTGTTGAAATAACGACAACGTGTCCTTGTTCCTTTGCTTTTGCAATTGTATGTTTCGTTCGAGTGGAAATTATTTTGTTGTCTGTTAATAAAGTGCCGTCTAAGTCTAATGCGATTAAATGTTGTTTGTTCATAATTTCACCTCTTATAATAATTTTTTTATTTCTATCTGTATTTCCGTCTTTAATATGCAGAAATAAGAGGTTAGACTTGGTGAAATGACCATAGATGAAAATTTCACTATATATCCATCTTACGTCTCAAAGTGCTGCGGTGTCTACTATTTCTCGTTGGAAATTAAGAAAAGTCAACATCTTTTTAGAAAGTTCAAACAATGTTTCTTTCATTATGTACAAATTGTGAAAAGGGTTACATTGCCCGTGTGATGAGACTTATAATAAACATGTAATCTTCTCGTATATGTTTGACTCTCCTTTGAAACTAGCCTAGAGTAGGTTGGTTTCTTTTTTTTTCTACAAGTAGGAAAGAAATCCCTGCTTACGCTTGTGTCATTCATATATATGTACAAGAACGAGATGTAGTACTGTTTCCTAAACATGACAGAAAAGCTTTCTTTTAAAATGGATATACTAATGAGGCAAAGACGTCATGGAAGGAGAATGAAAATGGGACAAAATCGCAGGTTTCGTTCTGGACAAAAAGCGCCAAATGATGGGGTTTATGTAGAAATTGGTGAAACGGGAAGTATGGTGAAAAATCCGCAAATGGTACAATTAACTGCCGGTGAAAAGTTTCCAGATAATACGAATCATAACCGTCAGTGGACATATAAAAGAAAACCGTAACAGAAGCCGCAATCTTTATTGCGGCTTTTTTGTCATGACATATTATAATTTCATTTACCGTACTGTTTTGAGCAGCGTAATGAATGTTCCTGTTTTCTTTTTCCAATAATAAGTTTGAAAATACATAGGCAAAATTATTGTATAAAAAAGTCAGTTGGCGTATAATCAAATCAAAGGTCAAAGAAAGTCAAACTTTTGGAGGGCTGTAAAGATGGACTTAAATCAAATGACAACAAAAACACAAGAGGCGATTATGAGTGCCCAATCTTTAGCGGTATCTCATCATCACCAAGAGGTGGATACTGTTCATCTATTACTTGCATTATTAGAAGAGCAAGATGGATTAGCGGTACGTATATTTCGAAAAATGAATGTTGATATAGAAGCGTTAAAGCAAGGCGCTGAAAGCTTAATTAAAAAGAAACCTTCTGTAACGGGAAGCGGTGCAGAAGTTGGAAAATTGTATGTAACGAGCGCTCTGCAACAACTGCTTGTAAGAGCAGGGAAAGAAGCAGAAAAACTGCAGGATGATTACATTTCAGTAGAACATGTATTGCTTGCTTTTTCTGAAGAAAAAGGCGATATAAATCAATTATTTACAACATTGCATATTACGAAAGATAACTTATTACAGTCTTTAATGACAGTTCGGGGGAATCAAAGAGTGACTAGTCAAAATCCAGAAGCAACTTATGAAGCGTTAGAAAAATATGGCCGTGATTTAGTGGCAGAAGTGAGAGCCGGGAAAATTGATCCTGTAATCGGCCGTGATAGTGAAATTCGACGTGTAATCCGTATTCTTTCACGTAAAACGAAAAACAATCCTGTTTTAATTGGGGAGCCAGGTGTTGGTAAAACAGCAATCGTTGAAGGGCTAGCACAGCGTATTGTGAAAAAGGATGTACCTGAAGGATTGAAAGATAGAACGATTTTTGCGTTAGATATGAGTGCGCTCGTAGCTGGTGCGAAATTCCGTGGTGAGTTCGAAGAGCGTCTGCAAGCTGTATTAAATGAAATTAAAAAGAGTGAAGGACGCATCTTATTATTCATTGATGAACTTCATACAATTGTTGGTGCTGGTAAAACAGAAGGTGCAATGGATGCAGGGAATATGTTAAAACCGATGCTTGCGCGCGGTGAACTGCATTGTATCGGAGCGACAACATTAGATGAATATCGTAAATATATTGAAAAAGATCCAGCACTAGAAAGACGTTTTCAACAAGTATTAGCAGAAGAACCAACTGTTGAAGATACGATTTCCATATTACGTGGATTAAAAGAGCGTTTTGAAATTTATCATGGTGTAAATATTCATGACCGAGCGATTGTAGCAGCGTCAGTTTTATCAGATCGATATATTTCAGATCGCTTCTTACCGGATAAAGCAATTGACCTTGTTGACGAAGCATGCGCAACAATTCGTACAGAAATTGATTCTATGCCGACAGAATTAGATGAAGTAACGCGTCGTATTATGCAGTTAGAAATTGAGGAAGCAGCTCTTGGAAAAGAAACGGATCGTGGTAGCCAAGAGCGCCTAAAAACATTGCAACGTGAATTATCGGATTTAAAAGAAGTTGCAAGTGGTATGAGAGCGAAATGGGAGAAAGAAAAAGAAGACATTCACAAAGTTCGTGACTTACGTGAACATTTAGAACGTTTGCGCCGTGAATTAGAAGAAGCAGAAGGTAATTACGATTTAAATAAAGCAGCCGAACTTCGTCACGGGAAAATTCCTGCAATCGAAAAAGAATTAAAAGAAGCGGAAGAAATGGGCGCGCATAATAAACAAGAAAATCGTTTATTACGTGAGGAAGTAAGTGAAGAAGAAATTGCAGATATTGTTTCACGCTGGACTGGTATTCCTGTTGCTAAACTTGTTGAAGGAGAACGCGAGAAATTACTACGCTTAGAGCAAATCTTATCAGAGCGTGTCATCGGACAAGAGGAAGCAGTAAGCTTAGTATCAGACGCGGTTCTTCGTGCTCGCGCTGGTATTAAAGACCCGAATCGTCCAATTGGTTCCTTCATTTTCTTAGGCCCTACGGGTGTTGGTAAAACAGAACTTGCAAAAACGTTAGCGCAGTCTTTATTCGATAGTGAAGAGCAAATGATTCGTATTGACATGTCTGAGTATATGGAGAAACACGCAGTGTCACGCTTAATTGGTGCACCTCCTGGATATGTAGGATATGAAGAAGGCGGTCAATTAACAGAAGCGGTAAGACGTAAACCATATTCCGTTATTTTATTAGATGAAATTGAAAAAGCACATCCAGAAGTATTCAATATTTTATTACAAATGTTAGATGATGGACGCATTACAGATTCGCAAGGTCGTACAGTGGACTTTAAAAACACAGTTATTATTATGACTTCAAATATTGGATCTGCTCATTTACTAGACGGATTAGAAGAAGATGGTTCGATTAAAGAGGAATCAAGAGACCTTGTAATGGGGCAATTAAGAGGACATTTCCGCCCTGAATTTTTAAACCGTGTTGATGAAATTATTTTATTCAAACCTCTTACAACGAATGAAATTAAAGGCATTGTTGATAAAATTGTAAAAGAATTACAAGGTCGTCTAGCTGACCGTCACATTACAGTAGAATTAACAGATGCAGCAAAAGAATTTGTTGTAGAAGCTGGTTTCGACCCAATGTACGGAGCTCGTCCGTTAAAACGATACGTACAACGTCAAGTGGAAACGAAATTAGCAAGAGAATTAATTGCAGGAACAATTACTGACAATTGTCACGTAGTTGTTGATGTAGAAAATAACGAATTAGTCGTTCATGTGAAATAAAAATAAAAAGAGTTCGGATAAAATCCGGACTCTTTTTTTAGTGTTGTTCTACTGGCTCGTTTGGAATTGCAGCTGAAATTGCTAGTACTAATACAGCAAGAACAACTGAGAAAATAGACGCTTGGTTAAAGTCGTATGTACCGCCAGTCATAGAGCCGATTACATAGCTCATCATATGTACAAGTAAGAACGACCAAATTAATGCCCAAATGAAACGCATATTTTACACCTCTATTCGTTCAATCTGTCCTTATTGTAACACAATTGAAAAAAGAATATAGAAAAATATTTGTAGATTTTTCAACGCAAATTTGCATTCCGTTCATACATTATAAAAGAGTGGTTTTATATGTTTAGAAAATAAGGCGGGGGAAAAATGAGTATTACGGAACGTTTTTTTTACTTAGAAAAAGAACCATGTGTTATTTATTTACCGGAGAAGCCAAATGGATTTTCTGTTATGCTCCTCGGTGATTATAACTACTTTATTGAGAATGGTACAAGTTTATGGACGCAACATGCGGGTAAATCTTATTTCTTACATGGTCTTATTGAGCAAGGCTACACGGTCTTTTCCTCTAATTTATACGGAAGACATTGGGGAAACGATCAATCTGTTCGTCTGGCAAAACGTTTATATGATGTTGTTTTGAGAAAAGAGACGTTAAATGCGAAAATGCACATTATGGCAGATGGTATGGGAGCGCTTGTGGCACTTGAAATGATGAACAAATATCCTGAATGTATTCGTTCTGTTGTTATGTTAAATCCGTGTTTAGATTTACCAGAATATGTGAGTTTTGAGAAAGAGCATAAGTTTTTTTACAAAAGATTAGTGAAGGAATTAAGTTTGGCGTATGATTCCAAAGAAGAAGAATTAGAATTAAAAATAAATAAGAAATCATTTACGCTTCTTCCATCTTGTGTACCTGTTAAAATTTTTGTATCAACACAAGAAAAAAGAGGAAGAAAACAACAGTTGCGTAAATATGAGAAAATGAGGCAATTAAATCAATGTGATACTTCTGTCTTGTTCCATCTGCAAGATGTGAAATATAAAATGGTTAGGCAAACGACCGATTTCTTTAAAAAATATGAAGAAGAATTGTGAAGCTCCCATATACATAAATGAGGAGCTATTTGCTTCAGAGGGAAAGGGTTGGTGGTATGGAACGCGTGCTGATAATAGGTGCACTTACGTTTGTAGGTTATCACCTTGTGAATAAAATGATCGCAGAAGAAGTAGAAGTGTATGGTCTTGATTTTGATGAATTCGATAGTATGACCAAAATTAATGAAGAGAAGTTATTGTTAATTGGGCGAAATGCGTTATTTACGTATTATTCGATAAGAGATGAAGATGGATGGAGATCGGTAGAGGAAGAGAGATTCGATACGGTCTACTTTTGCTTATATGAGCCAAATCAGCAATGTGGATTTCGGAATGAAAGAGTCATATTACAATATTTAAAGCGAATTATAAGAATGTGTGAAGAACAAAAAGTGAAGTTAAATTTAATTTCTTCTATTGAAGTAAGTAGTACAGGTGAATCCGAAAATAAGCGCCTATTTTTGAAAGTAGAAGAAGGATTGAAAAAAGGGAATTTAAAATATAGTGTATTTCGAGTTCCTACATTATATGGACCGTGGCAACCATCCTTTATGATGTATCATCAGCTCATTTTATCAGAATTAGACGAGAAAGAGTGTCGTTGTACGAGTGAGGAAAAAGGAAGTGATTTGCTTTACATTGAAGATGTATGTGAATACTTATGGGAAAATGGAACGAACGGGGCGCATCTTGGTATATACAATTTACTTAGTGGTAAACAGTCATTATGGGAAAAAGGTATGAATCTTTTACGCGCGGATGATAAAGTAAATAAAAATAATAATGAAATAAGAGATGAGGCTATTGAAGTCATTTCGATAAAAAGAAATACTCCGTTAGAATACGGTTTAAATAAGCAACTGGCACACATGAAAAAATATAAAGAGTTATACGAAGAGTAGCACGCGTGTTACACTATTGTATGTGAAAGTTTTAATGGAGAGGAAGAGTATAATATGAACGAAAAAAGCATGCAGTTTTTACAAATCGCAATGAAGCATTTACCAGAAGCGAAGGCAATTTTAGATGATAACGGAATTGCACTTGATATGGAGAAGGCACAGCCGGTGTTAGAATTGTTAATGAAAGTTATGAACGAAGCTTATGAGCTTGGGAAAGCAGATAAAGAATAAAATCCTTCTTTTTTGATGGAGGAGAGGCTCGAATCGTGAGTAGAAGCGGTTCGGGCCTTTTTATTTGGAATGAAACACGAAAAGGTATGATTCTGTTTCTTTTAATGAAAAATAAAGTGGATAATGCGTTAGCTTTATGTTTTATGCGAAATATATTCTAGACAAAAATACATTTATGTTTTAAAATTAGTACCAAGTCATAATAATTGATATAAAACGGAGGGCTGCGATGTGAACGTGGGCATTTTAGGGATCGGAAGATATGTGCCAGAAAAAGTAGTCACAAATCACGATTTAGAGAAAATAATGGAAACATCCGATGAATGGATTCGTACGAGAACGGGAATTGCAGAAAGACGCATTGCCGATGATACAATAGATACTTCATATATGGCCGTAGAGGCTTCTAAAAAAGCACTTGAAGATGCAGGAATTAACGGAGAGGATATCGATCTGATTTTAGTAGCGACAGTAACACCAGATCGTGCTTTTCCAGCAGTTGCTTGTGTAATTCAAGAAGCAATAGGAGCGAAACATGCAGCTGCAATGGATTTAAGTGCAGCATGTGCTGGCTTTATGTACGGAATGATTACAGCGCAGCAATTTATTCAAACAGGAACTTATAAAAATGTATTAGTAGTTGGTAGTGATAAACTATCTAAAATTGTAGACTGGAACGATCGAAATACAGCAGTACTATTTGGAGACGGAGCCGGTGCTATCGTAATGGGAGCTGTTTCAGAAGGTAAAGGCGTTCTATCTTTTGAATTAGGAGCAGACGGAAGTGGCGGCAAGCACCTTTATCAAGACGAGTATGTTATGATGAATGGCAGAGAAGTGTTTAAATTTGCCGTTCGTCAACTTGGTGATTCTTGTCTTCGCGTTTTAGATAAAGCTGGTCTTACGAAAGAAGATGTAGATTTCTTAGTACCGCATCAAGCAAACATTCGTATTATGGAATCTGCAAGAGAGAGGTTAAATTTACCACAAGAAAAAATGAGTATGACAATTGAGAAGTTCGGTAATACATCAGCTTCTTCAATTCCGATTGCAATGGTAGAGGAATTGCAAAACGGACGTATTCAAGACGGTGATTTAATTATACTTGTTGGTTTTGGCGGCGGATTAACATGGGGAGCAGTCGCTCTTCGTTGGGGTAAATAAGGATTGAGAGAAAAAAGGAGTGTATTTTGTATGGAAAAAAAGAGGGTCGTAATTACAGGACTAGGAGCTGTTACACCGGTCGGAACAGATGTTGAAACAGCATGGGAAAACATTAAAAAGGGTGTATCTGGAATCGGGCGACTTACAAGAATTGATCCAGAACTATTTCCAGCAAAAGTAGCAGCGGAAATTAACGACTTTGAAGTCGAGAAATATATTGATAAAAAAGAAGCGCGCCGTATGGACCGCTTTACACAATATGCAGTAGCAGCAGCGAAAATGGCAGTTGCAGATGCAAAGCTTGAAATTACAGAAGAAAACGGACCTCGAATTGGTGTATGGATTGGATCTGGTATTGGCGGTATGGAAACATACGAAGAACAATTTAAGATTTTTACTGAGAAAGGCCCGCGCCGCGTGAGCCCATTCTTCGTGCCAATGATGATTCCAGATATGGCAGCAGGTCAAGTATCAATCGCAACAGGAGCAAAAGGAATTAACACTTGTTCTGTAACGGCTTGTGCATCTGGTGCAAACTCAATTGGTGATGCATTTAAAGCAATTCAGCGTGGTGATGCTGATGCAATGATTACAGGCGGAGCAGAAGCACCGCTAACAAGTATGGCATTCGCAGGATTTAGCTCAGCGAAAGCATTAACATTTAATGAAGACCCAGCAACGGCTTGCCGTCCATTTGATAAAAACCGTAGCGGTTTCGTAATGGGTGAAGGTTCAGGGATTCTAATTCTTGAAGAATTAGAGCACGCATTAGCACGCGGTGCTCACATTTACGCGGAAATTGCTGGTTATGGTGCAACTGGAGATGCGTTCCATATTACAATGCCTGCTCCTGGTGGTGAAGGCGGAGTGCGTGCAATGCGTCAAGCTTTAGCTGATGCAGGCCTACAGCCAGAAGATATTGATTACATTAATGCGCATGGTACAAGTACGGATGCGAATGAAAAATATGAAACGATGGCAATTAAAGAAACTTTCGGTGAGCACGCGTATAAAGTAGCAATTAGCTCAACGAAATCAATGACAGGTCACTTATTAGGAGCAGCTGGTGCTGTTGAAGCGATTTTCTCTATTAAATCAATTACAGACGGAGTAATTCCTCCAACAATTAACTATGAGACACCAGATCCAGAATGTGACTTAGATTACGTACCGAATCAAGCGAGACATCAAGAAGTAAATGCAGTATTAAGTAACTCATTAGGATTCGGTGGTCATAACGCAGTGTTAGTATTTAAATCGTATAAATAATAGATGAAATAAGGAGTTTTTCCGCAATATATTGCGAAAAAACTCCTTATTTATTTTTACGTCTTTTTCTCCTGTAGCATATACATAAGAAAAAAGGAGGGATAAAGATGGGGGTTATTGAAACAGCTGAGTGGCTACATTTATATTATGGACGGCCAGAAAAACTTTGTGAGAAATTTACGAAGTATATTCCGTTGCCAAAAGAAAGGTTGTATCGCTTTTTAATTTCAAAAGGGATGTATCGTCCGGTCATGCGTGGGGAAAAGGAAATTAAAGAATTAGAGGAAAAGGAAATTTGGAAAGAGTTGAGCCTGGAGTATGATAAATTGAAAAATTGGTTGAAGGGTCCGGATGTCCCTGTCTTTATTTTATTATCAGATTCCTATAATCGAACTGTGCAAGAAGAGTATAACGGTAGGGCTGGATTATCTATGCGTCATGTTATTTTCTTATTCGTATGTGGACGGAATTCGGTAGAAGAATTAAAAGTGTTATTGGCGCATGAATATCATCACATATGTAGGTTACATCAAATTGAGACGAAAGAAACAGAATATACATTACTTGATACGATGATTATGGAAGGGCTAGCTGAGCAAGCAGTGACGGAAAGATATTCAGAAAAAAACAATGCACCGTGGACGGCGTATCTTTCAAAAGAAGAGGCTATTTATTATTGGAAAAATGTTGTACATGAAAGAATAAGTATAAAACGAGGAACAAGGGAACATGACATCTTATTAAATGGATTTCACTCTTATCCGAAGATGCTTGGCTATGCGCTTGGATTTCATATTGTCAAAGATTGTGTAACTTTGGAAGGAGAAGATACACTTTCTTTATTATCTATAGATGCAAAAGAAATATTGAATAAAGCAAATACATTTCATATATAAAAAAACAGGAGCTTGATTTCCTGTTTTTTTTAGTATTAATAGAAGAAAAAATAATAATTAGAATATATTTCCTCAAGTGGAATAAAGTTAAGCAAAAATGAACATAATGATTGGTACAAACAGTAGTGAAGTGAGGGGTAGTGAATGTTATATCTACATGATGTATGGGTAAATTGGTTTGAAGGTGAAGAGAATGGGTATAACGTTTGTCATTTTTACGAATGGCGGAAAGATGATACGATTGAGCTATTAGATCAAGTGCCATTATTAAAAGTAGATGCCACATTATATCATTACATCGAGAACGAATTGTTAGAGCTTCCGCAAAAAATGCTGGAAGACGTACATCATAAGGCTTATATTCGTAAAAATCATGAACGTTTGCAGCAAGAGTATTGCTTTGTTGTTACAGATGGAAAAGGAATTATTGCGATTGACACAATTGGTTACAATGTACCAATTCGCAAAAGCAGACTTATACCACGCCAAGAGCAGATGGTATATGAGATGGTAGAAAACGTACAAGCAGAAAAGTATGAGTTCCAAGTAGAAGAAACAGAAAAAGAACACCACATTTTATCACCATCGCCTTTCATTATGAATGGCTTGACTCGTAAAGAACGACAGCTAAAACAATTATTATTTATGGCGTTAGATCAATTACATACAACGAAAAATACAGCAGAGATTCGCTATTGGTACACAGAGTGGGATCCATCAGCATATGGAACGGTTCAACATATGGAGTTCGAGGATATTTGGGCTAGACTGTATGATGAAGCGAAAGCTGGCTGGTCTGAGAAACATGAACAATTATGCGAGCGTCTCGTAAAAGGACAGCCATTTTTTGAAAAGTTATGGGAAATGGAAAATGAGCAAAAGGTAAATTAAAAAACCGCCAATTGGCGGTTTTTTAATTTTGTAGTAATCCAGCTCCAGCAGCGAGCTCTTCGTGTCTAAGAACCTTCCGCATAAGAAGACAAAAAGCGTCTTCTATGTGAAAGAACCTTAGCCAGTCAGAGCTGAACGAGCCGCTTTCGCTTATATGAAATCCGGCTCCTAGCCCTTCGCGTCTAAGAACCTTCCCCACGAGAAGGTAAAAAGCACCTTCTGTGGGAAAGAACCCTAAGCAGTCGCCTCCGCTTTATATGTTACCTACGTTTTCTGCTTAGTCCCATTGCGTTTTCTACTTTGCGTAGTTGTTTGAATGCAACGCGGTTTGCTTTTTCTGCACCTTTGTCTAGAATTTCGTCTAGTTCTGGTGAGTTGATTAGTTCGTTATATTTGTCTTGGATTGGACGAATTGCTTCTACGACTACTTGCGCTAGGTCGCCTTTGAAGTCACCGTATCCTTTTCCTTCGTACATTGTTTCAATTTCTTCAACTGTTTTTCCAGAGAATGAAGAGTAGATTGTTAATAAGTTAGAGATACCAGGTTTGTTTTCTTTATCAAATTTCACAATACCTTCAGAGTCAGTAACAGCACTCTTAATTTTCTTTTCAATTGTTTTTGGCTCATCAAGCATACTAATCATTGATTTTGGATTCGGATCAGATTTGCTCATTTTTTTCGTAGGTTCTGTTAATGACATAACGCGAGCTCCTACTTTTGGAATACGAATTTCAGGCATTGTAAAGATTTCACGGTAACGTTTGTTGAAACGCTCTGCTAGGTCACGTGTTAATTCGATATGTTGCTTTTGATCATCACCAACCGGCACGATTTCAGTATTGTAAAGTAAAATATCAGCAGCCATTAATGGTGGATACGTAAGTAATCCAGCTGGAACTGAATCTCTACCAGAAGCTTTATCTTTATATTGCGTCATACGCTCTAATTCTCCAACGTAAGCAACAGATTGCATGATCCAACCTAGTTGAGCGTGTGCTGGTACTTCTGATTGTACAAATAAAGTAGCTTTTTCAGGGTCAATGCCACATGCCACATAAAGTGCAGCAAGACTGCGGATGTTTTTACGAAGTTGTACGGGATCTTGAGGTACTGTAATCGCATGTTGGTTTACAATACAGAAATAACAGTCGTGTTCATTTTGAAGCTCTGTAAACTGCTTCATTGCTCCTAAATAGTTTCCAAGTGTAATCGTTCCACTTGGCTGAATACCAGAAAAGATAACTGACATAAGTAATTCCTCCTAAAATTGAATGCGTGATGGGGGAAGAGAAGGCAAACAAAAAAGCCCATTCATCCCAAAAACTATAG
Organism: Bacillus sp. FG16; assembly: GCF_057809515.1. NCBI lineage: Bacteria > Bacillati > Bacillota > Bacilli > Caryophanales > Bacillaceae > Bacillus > Bacillus sp. FG16. Next base: position 10,362 of record NZ_JBMDKC010000027.1, on the reverse strand, counting down.
GGACGAATGGACCGCGGTACCACCCTAATTATTTCACTACTGTGAAATCTCTCTAATCCATAATAACGTTTGGATATAACGCCAAAGCCTACTACTTTCGGTTCGGTTTGGTGCTCAAAAGCCCATTCCATACTGTACAATTACTTGTTCACACCGACCACAAGCTCTCTGAAATTGCCTCAATATGTACTCTTCTTTATCATCGCATACATATAAATTTATTTATTGTTACTTGAGCTCTTTTAATATGAAAGAACTAAAGTTTTATAACAAAATGTTTTGCTGATTATTATATCATATGGGATAGTGTTTGCAAACTACATCAAAATAGTAAAGCTAATAAGGGTCGAGAACAACCCAAGAACGATACCTGTAATACAAATTGGATATGTCCATTTGAATGAATATGTTTTATAAATACGTTCTTTCTTATCTGTAGGTTCCTCGACTTCTTCAATTAAAGAGTCAATCTTTTTATTCGTACCAAATACTCTTTGGAATGCGTAAATGGTTACATTGAAAAAACCATTTTGAAATATGTATAAAAAACCGCCGATAAGAATAAAAAACAGTGCAATATAAAACAAGATGTTGACAAAATTCAACAAAAATTGCGATGAAATGAGGAATGCGCCAATACTAGAAGCGATTATCGCTATGAAAATTAGTATACAAGTATGAAAAAAAACTTTATTCAAAATGTTCCCCTCCGTCAAAATATTACTAGAATTATTATACTATAAAAGCTATAATATGTACTAGAATTAATTTTTTGAAAATTATACGCAATTAAAGGTCTGATTTCAAGATGATGGTATCAATGTTAACGTATCCCTTTACAAAAAAATAAAAATATAAACATTTTATTAAAAATTTTAACAAAAAAACAAAAAACTATATTCACAATTGTTATATTATATGTATAATGAAAATTGTAGAAACTTGGAGATTATTCTTTCAATTCTACTTTTTAACAAGTGAGGGTACAGGAAGTGCAATTAGGGGAGGCAACACAACATGAAGAAAAAGATACCGTTATTACTTGCATCGACTTTAACTGCAAGTATGTTGCTGGGTGCGTGTAGCTACCAAAAAGATGACGCAAAAGCAAAAGGGAAAGAAAACACTACGAGTAGTAGTAACGGAAAGCAGGTTCTTAATTTAACAGAGTTATCTGAAATTCCGTCAATGGATGCATCGCTAGCATCTGACTCTGCATCTTCTACAGCATTAAATAATACGATGGAAGGTTTATATCGTATCGGCAAAGATCAAAAGAGAGTGCCTGGAATTGCAGAAGATGTTCAAAAGCTAGATGACGGAAAGAAATACATATTTAAATTAAGAAAAGATGCAAAATGGTCGAATGGGGAGCCTGTAACAGCAAAAGACTTTGTGTATTCATGGAAAAGAGCAGTAAATCCAGATACAAAAGCGACGTATTCGTACATTATGTTTGATATTAAAAATGCAGAGAAAATTCATAAAAAAGAATTACCTGCTGACCAATTAGGTGTAAAAGCGATTGATGATTATACATTAGAAGTGGAATTAGACAATCCCGTTCCTTACTTTGTTGATTTAACAGTTTATCCGGTATTTTACCCACTAAATGAAAACTTTGTAAAAGCACAAGGTGATAAGTTTGGGTTAGAGGCAAATACAACATTATATAATGGGCCATTTGTTATGAGTGATTGGAAACATGAGCAAAGCTTCCAGTTTAAGAAGAACCCATCATATTGGGATAATAAAACGGTTAAAATCGAAGAGATTAACTTTAATATTGTAAAAAATACGTCAACTGATGTAAATTTATATGAGACAAACTCGATTGATCGTGCGGCTCTAACTTCAGAATTTGTTGATAAGTTTAGACAAAGCTCAGAATTCCACACAAGAAAAGAAGCAGGGGTTGCTTACCTAAGATTTAATCAAAGTAATCAATACTTAAGTAATAAAAACTTAAGAAAAGCAATTTCAATGTCCTTTGATCGTGATAACATTGCGAAAGTTATTTTAAATAATGGTGCGATTGGAGCTTATGGATTTGTTGGAAAAGATTTCGCTGAAGGTCCGAATAAAAAAGATTTCCGAGCTGAAAATGGAAAGCTAGTTGAAACGAATCCAAAAGAAGCGAAAAAGCTTTGGGAAACAGCGAAGAAAGAGCTTGGCACTGATAAAATCGAACTAGAATTCTTAAACTTTGATAATGAAGATGCAAAAAAGGTTGGTGAATTCTTAAAAGGTGAGATGGAAAAAAACTTACCTGGTTTATCAATTAAAATTAAACAGCAGCCATTTGCACAAAAAAATAAATTAGAAGATTCTCAGCAATATGATATTGCGTTTGGTATTTGGGGTCCAGATTTCCCAGATCCAATCTCATATTTAGATATGTTTGTTACAAATGGTTCTCAAAATAAAACAGGGTATTCTAATCAGAAATATGATGAGTTAATTCTAAAAGCTAAAACAGATACAAAAGATTTACAAGCACGCTGGAACAACCTTTTAGAAGTAGAGAAGATGTTAATTAAAGAGGATGCAGTTATCACTCCAATCTTCCAAAAAGGTTCAGCATATATAGTAAAAGATGCTGTAAAAGATATTATACCAATCAACTATGGTGGTAGATTAACTTACAAATGGGCATCTGTTGAACAAAAATAATCTTTTTTTCCATCGTTTACAGGGGTATATGCCTATGATGGGCATATGCTCTTATTTTAAAAAAATAAAAGTAAGAATATTTTAAACTATCTTATTGCTTTTGAGAAAAACGGGGAGGTGCTTGACTATGGGACGTTATGTATTAAAACGTTTCGTGTACATGGCTTTGACATTATTTTTAATTACTACACTGACTTTCTTTTTGATGAAATTACTTCCGGGTTCTCCGCTTAAAAACCAGGAGAAGCTATCACCGGCACAAAAAGAAATCATTCTTGAAAAATACGGATTGAATGATCCGGTACCAGTTCAATACGCACGTTACTTAGGTAACTTAGCAAAAGGTGATTTAGGGGTATCATTCCAATATGATAACCGTCCAGTAACAGATATGATTGTGGATCGTATTGGACCATCAGCACAGCTTGGTTTACAAGCGATTATATTAGGAACATTTATCGGTTTAATTTTAGGAATCGTTGCGGCACTTCGTAACAATACGTGGGTCGATTATGGAGCGACAATTATTTCCGTACTCGGGATGTCGGTACCATCATTCGTATTCGCCGCTTTACTACAATATTTCGTAGGGGTAAAACTTGGTTGGTTCCCAGTAGCGTTCTGGAAAGGACCAGAGTTTACAGTAATGCCTACAATTGCTTTATCGATGGCAGTTATCGCAACAATCGCACGTTTCTCTCGTGCAGAATTAATTGAAGTTATGCAAGCCGATTACATTTTAACAGCGAAAGCTAAAGGAATTAGCCAAGGCGTTATCATTGTCAAACACGCACTTCGTAACGCATTAATTCCAGTAGTAACAATTTTAGGACCAATGGTTGCGGCATTAATTACAGGAACACTTGTTATCGAGCAAATTTATGCTGTACCAGGACTTGGGGAACAATTCGTTAAATCTATTACAGTGAATGACTATACAGTTATTATGGGAACTACGATTTTCTATAGTGCGATCTTCATTTTAGTTATTTTCATTGTCGATATTTTATACGGAATTATTGATCCTCGTATTCGTTTAGCGGGAGGGAAAAAATGATGAAAGATGTACAAAAATTATCTCCAGATTTATTTCAACAAGCCAATCAAAATAATGTTGATAATGAAGTCATTGCCCGTCCAAGCTTAACGTTTTGGCAAGATGTAAGAAGACGTTTGTTCCAACATAAAGGTGCGATGCTTGGTTTCGTATTATTAAGCCTTATTATATTACTAGCGATTTTTGGGCCGATGGTAAGTAAACACTCGTATAAAGAGCAAGATTTAGGTCGTGCGAAAATGCCACCAAAAATTCCAGTTATTGAAAATGTTCATTGGTTACCATTTGACGGTACAGATCAATATGGTGTTGACCAATATGAAAAACGTGATATTAAAGAGTACTTCTGGTTTGGTACAGATGATCTTGGTCGTGATTTATGGACAAGAACATGGGAAGGTACACGCGTATCATTATATATCGCTCTTTTAGCAGCAGCAATTGACTTAGTAATTGGGGTTGCATACGGAGGTATTTCAGCGTTTTATGGCGGCAGAGTAGATAATATTATGCAACGTATTATGGAGATTATTAACGGTATTCCATACTTAATCATCGTTATCTTAATGGTAATCATTATGGGATCTGGTATATGGTCAATTACACTCGCAATGGCAATTACAGGTTGGATAGGGATGTCGCGTATCGTTCGTGGACAAATCCTGAAATTAAAAAACCAAGAATATGTATTAGCATCTCGTACATTAGGTGCAACAAATACACAATTAATTGTGAAACATTTAATTCCAAACGTAATGGGACCTATTATCGTAATGACAATGTTTACAATTCCATCAGCGGTGTTTGGTGAAGCGTTCTTAAGTTTCATCGGTTTAGGAATTCAGCCACCATTTGCGTCACTAGGTTCTCTTGTAAATGATGGTTATAAATCTATTCAAACGTATCCGCATATGATGTTCATCCCTGCGGTTGTCATCAGTATATTAATTTTAGCGTTTAACTTAATGGCAGACGGATTACGCGACGCGTTAGATCCAAAAATGCGTAAGTAAAAGAGGGGAGAGGCAAAGATGAAAACATTGTTAGAGGTAAAAGATTTACAAGTCTCCTTTGATACACATGCAGGTGAAGTACAAGCTGTACGCGGCGTTACTTTTGATTTGAAAAAAGGAGAGACATTGGCGATTGTAGGAGAATCTGGTTCAGGGAAATCAGTTACTTCTAAAGCGTTAATGGGATTAATTCCGAATCCTCCTGGACGCATTAAAAATGGTGAGATCGTATTTGAAGGTCGTGACTTAACGAAATTAACAGAAAAAGAAATGCAGCAAGTACGTGGTAAAGATATCGCGATGATTTTCCAAGATCCAATGACATCATTAAACCCAACGATGACAATTGGAAATCAAATTATGGAAGGCCTTATTAAACACCAAGGGATGAGTAAAGCAGACGCACGTAAAGTTGCTTTAGAATTAATCGACCTTGTAGGTATTCCAAATCCAGAAGCTCGTTTAAAACAATATCCTCACCAATTCTCAGGTGGTATGAGACAGCGTGTAGTTATTGCGATGGCGTTAGCTTGTAACCCGAAATTATTAATTGCCGATGAGCCGACAACAGCGCTAGACGTTACGATTCAGGCACAAATTTTAGAACTTATGAAAGACATTCAGCAAAAAACAGAAGCGGCAATTATTTTCATTACGCATGACTTAGGTGTAGTAGCAAACGTTGCTGACCGAGTGGCAGTTATGTACGCTGGTAAAGTTGTTGAAATTGGAACTGTAGATGAAATTTTCTATAATCCGAAACATCCATATACTTGGGGCTTAATCGCATCTATGCCAAGTTTAGATGGCTCAGAGGAAGAGTTATATGCAATTCCTGGAACGCCTCCGGATTTATTAAAGCCGCCAAAGGGTGATGCTTTTGCACCACGTAACCCACAGGCACTAAAAATTGATTTTGAAATGGACCCACCTTTATTTAAAGTAAGTGATACACACTATGCGGCAACTTGGTTACTTCACGAGCAAGCTCCAGAAGTAAAACCGCCGGCAGTTGTTGAAAAACGTATTCTTCAAATGAAAGCAGGTGAACAACATGACTAAACAACGTGAGAAATTAATTGAAGTAAAAAATGTAAAGCAGCACTTCGACGTGAGTGGTGGTGTTGTCAAAGCGGTTAATGATATTTCATTTGATATTTACCGCGGAGAAACATTTGGTCTTGTAGGAGAATCAGGTTGTGGTAAATCAACAACTGGAAGAACGATTATTCGTTTATATGATGCAACTGCTGGTGAAGTATTGTTCGATGGTGAAAACGTACATGGTAAGAAATCACGCGCAGAATTGAAGAAATTCAACCGTAAAATGCAAATGATTTTCCAAGATCCATACGCATCATTAAATCCTCGTATGACAGTAGGGGATATTATCGCAGAAGGTATTGATATTCACGGATTAGCGAAAAGTAAAAAAGAGCGCATGGATCGTGTCCATGAATTATTAAACACAGTTGGTTTAAATAAAGAGCACGCAAACCGTTTCCCGCACGAATTCTCAGGTGGACAACGTCAGCGTATCGGTATCGCTCGAGCGCTTGCTGTAGAACCAGAATTTATCATTGCCGATGAGCCGATCTCAGCACTTGACGTATCGATTCAGGCGCAAGTTGTAAACTTACTGAAAAAGCTACAAAAAGAAAAAGGTCTAACATACTTATTCATTGCCCATGATTTATCGATGGTAAAATACATTAGTGACCGCATCGGCGTAATGTACCGTGGGCAAATTGTAGAACTTACAACAAGTGAAGAGTTATATGCGAATCCAGTTCATCCATATACGAAATCACTATTATCAGCAATTCCGCTACCAGATCCAGATTATGAGCGTAATCGTAAACGTATCGTATACGATCCATCGCAGCATGATTACGGTAGCGAAGTGCCAACAATGCGTGAAATTCGCCCAGGACATTTCGTACTATGTTCTGAAGCGGAGTATAAGAAATATAAAGAGATTTATCAATAATAAAAAAAGCCATTCTTCCATTAAGGAAGGATGGCTTTTTTCTACTATATAAATGAGTTGTCGGTAAGTCGATATAAATTGCATTTATTAATAACTACATCATGATCAAACAAGTGCTACTGTGCCTGAACAGAACCAATCTCGTCTTGCTCTTCTGGTTTCACAAGTGCGTAACGTTCCCACGCCCTGCTTTTCCAGCGGAAGAACATAATAATGGCACGCGTCCATTCGTCGATGGCGATCGCTAGCCAAATACCAACGAGCCCCATATCTAAATGAAAGGCGAAAAAGTAACCTAGTGGTAAACTCATTAACACCATAGAGAATGCACCGATTAAAACAGGATATTTTGCATCACCAGCTGCACGAAGCGAATTAATGATGACGATGTTCATCGTACGTCCCGTTTCAAGTAATACACTTAGTAAAAGAACACTTGCGCCTAACCCGATAATGTGCGGATTATCTGTAAACAGTCCCATTAATTGTGTACGGAATGTAATAACGAGAGCGACCATACATAAAGTTACACCAATCGCCCATTTTACACTTTTCCACAAGCGTTCGTATGCTTCATCCTTTTCCCCACCACCAACAAGGCGGCCAATAATAATGGCTGTTCCCATACCAATCGCAATTGCAAATAAATAAGTGAACATGGAAATGTTAGTAGCGTATTGTCTAGCAGCTAATGATTCCGTTCCTAAGTACGTTGCGTAATAAAGGAAGACGATTTGACAAGCTTGATACATCACTTGTTCAAATGCAGATGGAATGCCGATTTTTAAAATTTTCCCAATGTATTCTTTGGATAAAGTGAAGTAATATTGTAATTTCACACGATATTCCATAACGCGGTATAGTAACCAGAAGAAAACAATAAGTGCGATCAATCGACTGATAGCGGAAGAAATTGCAGCCCCTTGTACACCGAGCTCTGGGAAACCAAATTTCCCGAAAATGAGTGCGTAGTTTCCAGCGATATGAATAATATTCATTCCGAGTGAAATAAACATCGCTTGCTTTGTAAAACCGTGTACACGGATAATTGCGGCTAATGAGTTAATGATAGCTTGCAGGAAGATAGCCCCTCCGACGATAGATAAGTAGTTTTGCGCATACGTTAGTACATCGCCTTGTAAGTTCATTGCGAGCATCATATGTTTCGAAAATAAAAGAAAACCAGCGCTTATAACGAGCCCAACTATTAAATTTAATGTGACGGCTAATGCTGATATTTTAGATGCTTCCATAAAGCGTCTGGAACCGAGGTATTGAGATACAACGATAGCAGCGCCGTTCCCGATGACTTCTAATACCAAAATCGCAATATGAAGGTATTGATTCGCTGCACCAACCCCAGATACAGCATCGTCTGATAATGCACTTAACATGAACGTATCAGCGATCCCCATCAACATAAAAAGAAAAACTTCTAGAAAAATAGGCCATGTTAATAAGAATAAACTTAATTTCTCTGTCGGCCCATTTTTTGCCTGAATTGCTGTCATGTCCGTCCCCTCTTTACCGATATCTATTTTTAGCAAAATGTATCGTAACATACTTTCTTATCCTTTGCACTCATTTTAGCCTACATATTTTTAATATGAAGGGACTGCTACTTTATGTTAAAAAGGGTGGGATAATTATACATAAAGTATTATGAAATATAAAATTTGTTTTTCTCTGATAATTTAGAAAAATATAAAAATAATTATTTCCGGCACTTTAGTAAGGGGAATCAGCAATATAAAACGTTTACAAAGATATATTTTTTAACAGAAAACTTTAATGAAATAGAAATATAAATATACAAAAAATATATTTGTGTGTATAATATGAATTATTAGAACATATATATATTTCTTTCTGTTTGAAAATGAAAGGGCTAACATTTTTTTGGAGGGTGGAAGTATGAAAAAAAAGATACCAGTTTTTGTAGCATCAACAGTAGCGATGAGCATGATGTTAGGGGCATGTAGCTATCAAAAAGATGAACCGCAAGCAAACGCAAAAGGGGATAGCGGGAAAAGCGGTGCGAAGCAAGTTATTAACTTAATTGAAACACAAGAAATTCCAACGATGGACACAGCATTATCAGCTGACGCAGTTTCTTCAAGAGTAATGAACAATACGATGGAAGGCTTATACAGTTTAGGAAAAGATGATAAGCTAGTTCCAGGTGTAGCGAAGGAATTTAAAAAGTCAGAAGACGGTAAAAAGTATACGTTTAAGTTACGTGAAGACGCGAAATGGTCAAACGGTGAGCCTGTGACAGCGAAAGATTTCGTATACGCATGGCAAAGAGCGATTAATCCAGATACAGCTGCGAAATCAGCTTATATTATGTACGATATAAAAAATGCAGAGAAAATTAATAAAAAAGAGATGAGTCCTGATCAACTAGGTGTAAAAGCAATTGATGATTACACATTAGAAGTTGAATTAGACAATTCCATTCCATATCTTGTAGATTTAATGGTATATCCAATCTTCTATCCTGTGAATGAGAAGTTTGTTAAAGAGCAAGGTGCAAAGTTTGGTTTAGAAGCAAATACAACACTTTATAACGGACCATTTACATTAAGCGATTGGCAGCATGAACGTAGCTTTAAAATGACAAAGAACTCATCATATTGGGACAATAAAGAAGTGAAGATTGAAGAAGTAAACTTTAATATTGTAAAAGATACATCTACGCCAATTAACTTATATGAAACAAATGCAATTGATCGAGCGTCGTTATTAGCGGAGTTTATCGATAAATATAAAGGAAAACCAGATTTCCAAACAGTAGAAGATACATCTGTATTCTTCTTACGTTTAAATCAAAAAGATCCAGCTTTAGCAAATAAAAATATTCGTAAAGCAATTTCACTTGCTTTTGATCGTAAGCCGTTCGTTGATACATTATTAAACAACGGTTCTAAGGCCGCGACAGGATTAATTCCTGATAACTTCATTAAAGGACCAGATAAAAAAGATTTCCGTGCTGTAAATGGGGATATTGTAAAACCAAACGTGAAAGAAGCGAAGAAATATTGGGAAGCTGGTAAAAAAGAACTTGGTAAAAATGAAATCGAATTAGAATTATTAAATGAAGATGTAGAGTTATCAAAGAAAACTGGTGAATATTTAAAAGGTGAATTAGAAAAGAATTTACCAGGTTTAACAGTGAAAATTAAACAACAACCATTCGCGCAAAAACTAAAATTAGAAGATGCGGGCGATTATGTCATGTCATTCTCTGGATGGAGTGCGGACTTCCCAGATCCGATTACATATCTTGATATGTTTGTAACAGATGGGTCACAAAATAAGATGAAGTACTCTAATCCGAAATACGATGAAATCATTATGAAGGCGAAAAAAGATGGAAGCGATGTAAATGCTCGTTGGAAGAACTTATTAGAAGCAGAAAAAATGTTACTTGATGACGCTGCGATTGTTCCAGTATATCAACGTGGTAGAGCATACTTACAAAGAGAAACAATTAAAGATATGTACAACCATAAATATGGCGGAGATTTAAGCTTTAAGTGGGCATCCGTAGGAAAATAAAAAAAAGCAGGCTAATGAACTGCACCCCAATTGTTAGACACAGTCTAACAATTGGAGGTGCAGTTTTT
>NZ_JBMDKC010000269.1:0-1079 GCF_057809515.1 Bacillus sp. FG16 | reverse complement strand
CAGTGGCACCAGTAGCACCCGTGTTACCTTGAGCGCCCTGAGGTCCGGTAGCGCCGGTAGCGCCCGTGTTACCTTGAGGTCCCTGAGATCCAGTAGCGCCGGTAGCACCTGTGTTACCTTGAACGCCTTGAGGTCCAGTAGCGCCTGTGTTGCCTTGAGGCCCTTGAGGTCCAGTAGCACCTGTGTTACCTTGAACGCCTTGAGGTCCGGTAGCGCCGGTAGCACCGGTAGCACCTGTGTTACCTTGAACACCTTGAGGTCCAGTGGCACCAGTAGCACCCGTGTTACCTTGAGGTCCCTGAGGTCCGGTAGCGCCGGTAGCACCTGTGTTACCTCGAGCACCTTGAGGTCCAGTGGCACCAGTAGCACCCGTGTTACCTTGAGCGCCCTGAGGTCCGGTAGCGCCAGTAGCACCAGTAGCACCCGTGTTACCTTGAACGCCTTGAGGTCCGGTAGCGCCGGTAGCGCCAGTAGCACCCGTGTTACCTTGAACACCTTGAGGTCCAGTAGGTCCAGTAGGCCCACCAGAAGGTCCGGTAGGTCCAGTAACTCCTATGCCAGTGGCACCAGTATTACCTTGAACGCCTTGAGGTCCAGTAGCGCCCGTGTTACCTTGAGGTCCCTGAGATCCAGTAGCGCCGGTAGCACCTGTGTTACCTTGAACGCCTTGAGGTCCAGTAGCACCCGTGTTACCTTGAGCACCTTGAGGTCCAGTAGCACCCGTGTTACCTTGAGGTCCCTGAGAGCCAGTAGCGCCGGTAGCGCCAGTGCTACCTCGAGGACCAGTGGCACCAGTAGCGCCTGCTGGTCCAGTAGGTCCGGTAGGTCCTTGAATGAACGAAGCAGAATTAACTAGAGCAGTTTGTAATGCTGCTATTAATTTAAGAAGCTCTTGAAGTGTGCAAGGGTCAATTCGGAATAATTTTGTAATGTATAGTAAATAGTTAATGAGATTTTGAAGCTCAATAAATACAGCGCTTGCTACAAAGGTTGGATTTCTTAATATAGTTATTAAGTTTTTAATAATATATAAGTTCCGTTTAATGTTTTAACATCGATAAAAGTGTCTATACTGCTTA
>NZ_JBMDKC010000268.1:0-1109 GCF_057809515.1 Bacillus sp. FG16 | reverse complement strand
TGGTGCACGTTTTCATTATATTTCGACTGTCAGTATCGCTGGACATCGTCCAGATGATTCCGCCTCGTTCCTATTTTCGGAGCAAGATTTTGACCGAGGACAACAAGTAGAAAACGTATACGTAGAAAGTAAATTTCTTGCCGAAAAATTAGTGAGAGAAGCAATGGCAGAAGGTGTATCAGCAACCGTATACCGAGTAGGGAATTTAGTAGGTCGCACACAAGATGGAAAGTTCCAACAAAATATAGGGGGCAATGCATTTTATCGTTTGATAAAAGCCCTTTTCCTATTACAGAAGGCACCGGATCTATCAACCCATATTGATTTGGTACCAATCGATTTTGGAAGTAAAGCCATTGTAGAATTGGCATGTATAGCGCAAAGTAAAGGAGAAACGTTCCACATTTGTAATCCGATTCAACTAGAGTGGAAACAGTTCATCTCACATTTACAACAAACGGGTTATTTGATTGACATAGTCAAAGGAACTGAATTCATGAACCTATTTACAAATCATACGCTAACGGAAGAACAAATGCATGCGTTAGAAATGTTGCTACCTGTATTCGAAGAAACGGATCAATATGCAGAGGCTATCATCACTTCTCAGCATACCGAACAATTTTTAAAAGCATTGAATATAACATGTGAACAGCCAAATCAAGAATGGATTTCTACATGCATTTCTTATGGGGAAAGGATGGGGTTTTTCCCGAAAAAAAGTTTGTCACTGCTTACACATTCATATAGATAAACGACTTGTATGGCTTTTGAATAAAAGGATGTCGTTCCATTGCTTCTACAAATATGGTAACATATACATGACATGTGTTGAAAAAACTCTAATGCGGTGGCTTTGCCGGATTAGAGTTTTTCTTTATGAAGAAAAAAGATATCGCATGAGATGAACAGCTAATCGATTTAATTCTTGACTACGGGCAAGAACAAGCGGGTGGGTGTACCCATGTATTTGAACGAGTTAATGTGGTTTCTTTTTTGTCCGTTATTTGTTTGTGTAGTGGAAGAAGATAGACTGAAGATGTATCCATGGAAATCACCCCGGTTTCGAATCGAAATATCATTTCGTTAATTATACTTAAAATTCAGAT
>NZ_JBMDKC010000267.1:0-1110 GCF_057809515.1 Bacillus sp. FG16 | reverse complement strand
CTAGAATTCTGTCATCATATTTGACGAAGCGATTCCATAAATTTTGAGCAGGCGTTTGCTTTCCTTTCTTTTTTGGTTTCGAAGAATACACCTGATTTTCTTTCAATATGGATTGATAGATGGTAACCAGATTCTCTTGTTCCACTTTTTGCAGAATTCCCTTGTATTGCTTTTTTAGATGCAACGCTTGCGTTAGAAATCCCTGCATTTGTTGTGCCCATTTTTGGCCGGTACTATCTATAATTCCTTGCAAATCTCGTAAGAGATGGGCATTACATAAAACGTGTCGACAATCTGTAAATACATCATACGGCTTCCAACCATCATGCATGGCAATTCCAGAAAAAGCAGGCAAAATTTCACCCGCATCCATCGCTTCTTTCCCGCGTTTTTCATGAATATGTTGCAATGTCACCTCCGGTGTACTTGCAGTATGTAACCAGTGTGTTTTACCTTCTACTCGCATACCGGTTTCATCAAAATGAACAACCGAAGACTGAAGAATCTTCTCTTTGGCTTCCTGTACAAAAAGCTGCAATTGAGAAGCAAAAGCTTGTGTATGATTGACTAACGTTCCTTCGCTGATAGAATGGCCAAAACAATCTTGAAAGAATTCTTTTGTTCGTTTCAAAGAAATGCACTGATAATGTGTTAAATAAGGAATCAGTCTTTTTATATTCGGACCATATTGTACAGAATGAGAGACAGTAGAAGGAAACTGGGATTCTTGGATAGAATGGCAATATGGGCATTCTTTTTGTTCCACTTTATGTTCTGTTATTTCTATCTGGATAGGTGGTAAATCATACACTTGACGAATGCGGTATCCTTTCACAGGCTCGTGCTGTAAGGATGTGTTACAACAAGTACAATGCGTAGGAGAATAGGTAATCGTATGGTCCGGAGTCGTTGTCAAATGAAGCGTATGTCCTTTATGGCCCAACTGGCCACCTGTTTGACGATTAGACGGTTTGCGCAAACTTTTTGTAATCGGTTTACGCAAACCATCTGTAGAAGGTGGTTTATGACTATTTGTAGAGTTTTTTTTTGAAGCGTGTTCTAGTTCTTGAATCCGTTTTTCTAACTTAGAAAATGTTTCTTCAAATAAAG
>NZ_JBMDKC010000266.1:0-1123 GCF_057809515.1 Bacillus sp. FG16 | reverse complement strand
ATAACGAATAGGTGCAGGATGCGCACGTAATTCTGTTATTGTCTCAGTCGCTGCACGTATTTGGTACTTTGTGATTAATTTAGGAGGTAAATGATGAAATAGACCATCTGGGATGTGAAGGTGACGAATAGTAAGTAATTTTTTAAGCTCTATCTCCATGGTAGCAACACTAGGTTTGTGGGGGGAAGATAGTAATTGTCGAAAAGTTATCATGTTTTGGTCTTCTTTGTTTCCTTCTTGATAATCATGAGATTCCAAAAGATTATCTATATGATGGCAAGTTTGAATGGACAGTTGCTGGTACGTTTCTTGATACAACTTCTGTTCAAATGTATGAATAGCAGAATCAATCATGCGCTTCATACTTCCAATAGAAGGAGGTTCTACTTTCCACTTACGAAAGAGATAATACACTTGATTTATTAAGTAATCGGTATCATGAGTAAAGACGATTTGTTCTTTTAACCATTGTTCCAGCCGCTCTCCTTCTGTATGAGTAAACTCTTTAAACTGAAAAAAATCTCGAATTTGTTTTCTATGGTAAGTATAGTTTCTTTCTTCTGATCCCCAACGATACTCATCAAATAAATTTGAAGAAAGGTTAAGTTGTTTTGCGATATATTCAATCACTGCTTTTGGAACATCACTTTTCTTTATTGGGAATCTAGCTTCATGCTGAAAATACTTCAATAGAACAGTAAAACCAAGACGACTGGCCCCCGTCTTATTACCAATCAGTTTGCGCTCGATGTCAACCAAAATAAAATGTTCTAATAATTCATCTTCTGTCCAATTCTTCTTCATGCCTGTCTCTCCCTTTATATAGAATAACTATCTATACTTTTAGTTTAGGAAAAAATAAACAATAAAAAAAGCCAAAATTGGCTTCACTTTGATGTATACGAATAGCTACTTTGCGGTCTACAGCAAGAACCCTGTGACTAAGCCATATGGAGCTCAATGAGCATGAACTCGAACGAAGTGCGGAAATACTGAGGGTATTCGCACATCCTGTCCGTCTACAAATTGTCTATCAATTAGTAAGGAAAAAGGTTTTAAATGTTACCCAATTACAACAGATTTTAACATTACCGCAATCTACGGTTTCACAACATCTTCATAA
>NZ_JBMDKC010000265.1:0-1128 GCF_057809515.1 Bacillus sp. FG16 | reverse complement strand
TTCCCGTCTTGCCCCTCATAATTACGAGTCTGAAGACGACCATCTACACCAGCTAAACTACCTTTTTTTAGAAAGTTTGCTACATTCTCTGCAATTCTTTTCCACACTACAATATTTATGAAGTCTGCTTCTTGCTGTCCATCCTTCTTAAATTGACGGTTAACAGCTAGCGTAAATGTTGCGACCGCAACCCCATTTGGCGTGTAACGTAAATCGGGATCCTTTGTAAGACGACCAACTAAAATTGTACGATTTAAAGACATATGTTTATTTCCTCCCTTAGTTCCCTTTATTTTTTAGGTTCACCAAACCATTCATACATGGCTTGACGACTAATAATCCATTCCTTCCGCTTTCCTTTCGGATGTAAAAAGAATTTGATTAAGCCTTCATCTAACATCCGTTGTAACTCTACTACTTTCTTTTCAGTCATACCTGAAGGGCTGATTTTGTGTTTCAGCGTTTCACGAGGAATTCCCCAATAGAATGATGCTTCACTTGGCGTCATGTACTTTTCAATCTCTTTCATGAATATCTCCTTTATTGTGTTCCTTTTATGCTATACTGGTTCATGAAGGGAATGTGCTAGATTCCCTTCATAGTTTCACACTCATTCAAATTCCCTTCTGTTTGCTTTTTTGCAACGGAGGGGTTTTATTTTTGATACTTAAATCTTGATTCTAAAATAGCCAAACGAATGAGTTTAACCTTAATTTCCTTACTCAAAGATAACCACTCCGGCGTATTGATTTTCATCATGAATCTCCCCTTTTCTTTACATCATTTTAATTACTATCATTTTTCTATCTAATTCATTGACCTGCAAACAATACGGCGTACCAGTTGCTTCTAATGCATAGCAAAACATTTGATAATACTTAAAATTACTAAGATGGAAATCAATTTGACCTCTTACAAGGAAATGTCTTAAGTCTCGGATTACTTCAACTAACCTCTTTTCCATTGCAATCCCCCTTATCAATTTTGCTCTTATAAGGTCATTATAACTCCTTTCGAACGACCTTGCAAGGTCTTAATGTTAAATTTCTGAATTTTTATTCTTTAACACAACAGAACAAGCGTAAATTTATATAAATTAACAAGAAACACTTTAAAACATCTTTTGAG
>NZ_JBMDKC010000264.1:0-1152 GCF_057809515.1 Bacillus sp. FG16 | reverse complement strand
ACTATATAAGTTGAATTAAAAGATTACAATCGAATACATAATCGATCGATCACTTTTTCAGGTGTGCGATTTAATTCCTGAATAAAAGCCTGTACATTTTTTTGAATTTCATAAATCGATGAATAAAAAACATTATGAATGATGTCTGATTTGAGCCATTTCCATACCCCTTCAATTAAATTTAAATCGGGACTGTAAGGAGGTAAAAACACTAATTCTAAGCGATGACAGTGTTTCCTTAAAAATGGTTGGATGAGCTTCGCATGATGAATACGCGCATTATCTAGAATAAGAGCTATTTTCCCGTTGGGATACAGTTCAAGTACATGCTGAAGAAAACGAAGAAATGCTTCGGCATCATACCGCTCCTCTTCTACACAAACTAACTCACCGGTTTCATAATTAAGTGTACCAATAAGTTTAACACCTTGGTGTTTCCCATAAGTAGGAATACTGCGTTGTTTTCCTTTTAAAAACCATGTATGCTGCAGTGCTTGGTAATCGCGGATCATGGACTCATCTTGAAACAGAAGATGGTCAATCTCCTCGTTTAAAAGTTTTTTTTATAGGCGGGGAAGGTAACTTCCCTAAACTCTTGTTGTTTCACCGGGTCTGCTTTCGCTAATGTATACGTCGGTTTTGTGTAACTAAGCCCTAAATCATGTAAAAGTCGAGACACCCCTCGAAGTGTGTAACTTACGTTCCATTCTCTTTTAATGAAAGAAGCGATAATGGATAAAGTCCAATTATGTTTAGCTGGAAATCCAACATCAACGGGTAGATGAGATGCAATCACTTGAACTAACTCCTGTTCTTGTTCAGGGGCTAATTTACGTGGTGCTCCTGTTGATTGTCCCATGAGTAAGCCATTCAATCCTTTTTCTTTGTAAGCATTCACATAATTATAGATTGTTTTTTCAGAACGACCAATCATGTTCATTATTTCTTTTATAGAAAAGCCTTGTACATAGAAATAGATCGTTTGATAACGTTCATACATTCGTTTCGTTTTAGTCGTTTTCATTGCTACAAGTAGGCTTTCTTTTTCGTTTTGGTGTACATGTGTCATTTTGCTCCGCTCCATTTATCAATATATGTTACTTATTATATTTCGACAAATAATAGCTGTAACCTTTTAATTCAACTTATATA
>NZ_JBMDKC010000263.1:0-1164 GCF_057809515.1 Bacillus sp. FG16 | reverse complement strand
TATATAAGTTACGTTTAATATTTTAACAATTGTTCAGTTCCTAACCTTTGAAGCACCTTTTCAGGAAATTGAGAAAGATGTTCTAGAAAAGAAAGAACTGATGTTTTTATTTCTTTCTGGGATGCATGAAAACGATTAGAGATAACACTTTCTTTTAATGCTTTCCAAATACGTTCCAATAAATTCAAATTGGGAGAATACGGCGGTAAAAAGATGAATGTTAACCGTTGGTTATTCTTTTTTAGAAAAGGTTTTAATAGCTTTGCATGATGTATACGAGCATTATCCAATATCATCACAATATGTTTATTTGGATTTTCATGTAAAACATATTGTAAAAAGTGCCGAAAATAGATTGCATTACAAGACGAAGCCTCCATGCAATGCAATCTGCCGTTTTGCGTGTTAACAGCACCAAATAATGTAACGCTGGCATGCCGGCCATATGTAGGAATTTGTTTTTGTTTTCCCCGAAGAAACCAAGAAGTATGTAGTGCTTGATAATCTCGAATATGCGTTTCATCTTCATAGAAAAGAATCATATCATCGGATAAGTTTTTTTTATCCAATCGAGTTCCTGTAGGAACTTTTTCTGTTTAAGGGGATCCGCCTTCTTTAAACGATAAGTAGGCCTAGTATAAGTAAAACCCCAGCGGTGTAACATATCACATATCCCACTTCGAGACATTGAAAGATGATAACGTTCTTCTAGCATGGTTTGAATGACACGAGTATCCCAATGTGCCTCAGGTCCAATGCCTTCTTCGGCAGGTGTGCTAGAAGTTAACATATGACGGACCTCTTCTTCTTCTACCGAAGACAAGTATTGCGCACGACCTGGTGGATAACGTCTTTCTAATAATCCATCAATTCCATCGGAATTGAAAATATGTACGTAAGTGGAAACCGACTGTCTACATATTCCTAAAATTTGAGAAGCGGATGTAGCAGAATGTCCTTCCATAACTAGGCGAACAGCTATAAGGCGCTGTTTAAAAAAGGAGTCTTTGATTTTCCGTTCTTCTTGCAATAAATCTTGTGGAGTCACTCCATATTTTGTGGTTACATATAACTTTGCCATTGTCTATCCACTCCCTATCACCTTTGATAATAAGCAGTATAGACACTTTTATCGATGTTAAAACATTAAACGGAACTTATATA
>NZ_JBMDKC010000262.1:0-1177 GCF_057809515.1 Bacillus sp. FG16 | reverse complement strand
TTTCTAGGTGCATTTGCATACAAAATAGAACACGTACACCAGAAAGAACGTGATGGGTGGAAGCAAGAACGAAAAGAATTGTATGATCGTATCCAAGCGCCATCTTTTGCGGAATATAAACAGGGTGAAGTGAAGATGGTGAAAGCGCAGAAAGAGGAAAAGCCTGCACCAACATACCATTTAGAATAGGAGTGGCCACGATATGGCTAGAGTGTTTCATTTAACGTTAGGAAGTATAGAAAAATTTGCAGTTGCGGAAAGTATGGAAGATATGCATGACAGACGGGCAGAGATTGAGCCAACATTTGCGTATACGCCTGTGGAAATTCAGGAGTTACACATACCCGGCTATGTGATAGAAGCGCATGCGATTCCGAAAGAAGAACCAAAACTAGTAGAAACGATTGTAAAAGATGCAAACGGGATTGTGAATGCCACGAAAGCGGAATTGAAAGAACACTTGGAAGAACAGGGTGTGGAAGTGAAAAGTAAAGCGACACTATCAGAATGACAAGAGCTTGCAGCAGAAACTGTCTAAGCTCTTTTTTTATGGGAAGAGGGTGAGAAGGGTTGTTTGGTCTCAATAAACCGAAGGAAGAGAAGCAAGAACAGAAACGTCCTGATGATTGGGTGTCTCTTGTAGAAGAACGGATTACCCAAGCAGAAGACTGGGAAGAAAAACGTCAAATGATGGCGCAGGTGAATTATTATAGGGGAAACCAATGGCTGGTCTGGAACCCAACCAGTAAGAAAATGATGATGGCTCCTCTTGAAAATGGAGAACAACGCATTACAGTAAACCAAATTCGTCCCCGTATGATGGTAAAGCTTGCAAAACAAATTAAGAATCGTGTGAAATTTGATGTGGTACCGGATAGTAATGATGAAACACGTATCGAAATCGCAAAGGCAGCTTCGAAATTCCTAAAATATTGGTGGGAACAGACAGGCATGGACCGCAAAACCCGTGATATCTTCCTAAACAATGGTGTAAAAGGCTGGTGTGCCGCAAAAGTGTACTTTGATGCGGAAGCTGGTCAAGATATTACGCCAGGTGAAGGGGAAATCGGCTTCGAAGAAGAGATGGGAAGGCTGTATACAGGCGAAATACGATGCCGTATATGCGACCCACTTACGTTGTATGTAGATCCAGGAGCTGAAATGGATGAGGAAATCC
>NZ_JBMDKC010000261.1:0-1207 GCF_057809515.1 Bacillus sp. FG16 | reverse complement strand
TGCTCGTGCTAGATAAACAAGTTGTGAAGTTTACGGATGATGTCGCAAAACTAGATTATTATTTTCAAGATCGATTTCGAGTGGCAATGAAGGAGCATGTGGCAGCGTATATGGGCAAGAAGAACAGGCGTGTGATGACAGATGAGGAATGGAATAGTTGGATGGAACGAGTGGATGACAGGTATTTGGAGTGAGAGGAATTGAGTAAATACAACAACAAAAAAATTACTGTAGGAAAGCGTTTTGGAAGATTGCTTGTATTAGAAGATACGGAGAAAAGAAATAATTCAAAAAGAAAAATATTTCTTTGTGAGTGCGATTGTGGAAAGAAAGTTGAAGTTGATATCGCCGGGCTTAGGACAGGCGGCACTCAATCGTGTGGGTGTTTACGGTTGGAGAAGATGACAAAACATGCTAGTAGTCGCACAAAGTTATACAAAAAATGGGCTGATATGCTGCAACGCTGTAATAATTCGAATTCAACAAACTATAAGCACTACGGAAAACGTGGGATAAAAGTTTGTGATGAATGGTATGACTTTGTTGTTTTCAAAAATTGGGCTGACAAAAGTGGATACAAAGAACCTTTAAGTATTGATCGAATTGATCCGAATGGGAATTATGAACCGATAAATTGTAGGTGGGTTACCAGAAAACAGCAAGATCGCAATAGAAGGGA
Organism: Bacillus sp. FG16; assembly: GCF_057809515.1. Lineage (NCBI taxonomy): Bacteria > Bacillati > Bacillota > Bacilli > Caryophanales > Bacillaceae > Bacillus > Bacillus sp. FG16. The sequence goes on along the minus strand of NZ_JBMDKC010000261.1, from coordinate 528 downwards.
TTCGATATTTGTTTGGATCCATGGAGAATATTTGCATTTGATGGATGTGGCAGAGAAATATGATGTTGACTATAGTTGTTTGAAATATCGATACCATAAAGGGATCCGTGGGGAAAAACTGATTTCACCTTCCCAAAGAGGAAAAAGTTTGAATAAGTATAACGCGAAAAAAATAGAGGTAGATGGCATTATTTTTCATAGCAAAGCAGAGGCTGATTATTATTTTGGATTAAAAATGCGTCAAGCTGCAGGGGAAATTTCAAGTTTTGAATTGCAACCGAGGTTCACTTTACAGCCGGCATTTACAAAGAACGGTAAAAAGTTTGTGGCAATTACATACATAGCGGACTTCTTGGTGTATTTGCCAAATGGTGAGGTCGAAGTCATAGACGTAAAAGGTTTTATTACCGAAACGTTCAACGTGAAACGAAAGTTGTTCGAGTATAAATATCCATATCTACAGCTTAATTTGTTGAAGCATGTGAAGAAATACGGTGGTTTTATCACGTTGGATGAGTACAACAAGTT
>NZ_JBMDKC010000260.1:0-1246 GCF_057809515.1 Bacillus sp. FG16 | reverse complement strand
ATTGTCTTCCTTGTTCTGTCTGCGTATTTTGTATGAAAGAGACATTTTGTTTAATAGTAGTTGCATCTTTTTCTACAGTAGCAACACGCTTATCGAATCCACTTTGATTATTCTCTACTTTTGTTATTGTTTCTTTGATACCATCTACGCTTTTCGTAATTTCATTGGTTTTCTTAGTGAATTCATCTGTTGTTACCTGCTCTTCAGGCGGTGACGTCCAATCCTGCGGCTTATTCCCTTTATACAAGGCAACCCATTCCACAATAGATTTCGTAGCACTACTCGGATAGTTATATAAGCTTAACTTTCGTTCATTTCCACTTGTAGCCGCAACAGCTTTGAAGGTTACATAAGTAATTCCATTCGTGTAAACACTTGTTGCATATCCAACATTACTAGACCCACCATTCATCCATATACCAAACTTTTGACCTGCAGGTACAATTCCTTTCATTACAAAGGTGTATTCTTCACCTGCAAAGAAATTTTCAGTAAGAGAATATTGATTGATTAGATAGTCTGTTTTTTCATATTTAACATTTGATTTTAATAAAAGGTTTCGTCCACCAGCTTTATCGCTATTAACCTTTGTTTCTACACTTGTTAACTTCTCACTGATTTTCCCAGCTTCTTCTTTAATATCAGTTGTTGTTTTCTTAAGCTCACTTGTTGTTTGCTGCACATCAGAAATAGTCTTCTTTGTACCTTCTACAGTTTGTTCGACTTTATTTAATGTATTGCTGATATCATTATCTTTTTTTGTTAACGATTCAATAGAAGTTTTAAAGCCATTAGAATCCTGTTCAAATTTAGTTACTTTTTTATCGATTTCACCTTGTTTATTTTCGATATTAGAAATTGTACGACTGACACCTTGTAAATCTTCCTGTACTTCATTGAATTGTACTGTAGCTTGATTCTGTGCTTCTTGTACCTTTTTGTTTAATTCTGCTTTTGTGGACTCAATATTTTTATTAGCCTGTTCAAGTGTTTCTTTCTTAACTGATTCAACATCTGGTACAACCGATTCCCAAACTGTACCTGTCCATATTTTTAAAATGCCGGGCTTTCCATTACTCATATCACACCATAGCGTTTTATTAGGTTTAAGCCCTGTTGTTGGTGGATTCTTAGCTTCTATGATTTCAACAGTATTGTTTTTAATATTCTCTTGTACCTTTTCTGCAAGTGTTTTCGCTGCTTCTGATTCTTTCTTAGCGCTACTTGCTGTTTCATTCGCTTCTTT